>JBJTGN010000050.1:0-10875 GCA_046093905.1 Actinomycetota bacterium | reverse complement strand
GTGAAGCGAATTCGCGCACGCGTTGACGGCATCCGCCACAACAGGTTCCGACTTCTTCGCTGTCGCACACCGTCAGGAGAACTGCGATTTCGGTGTCACCGCCGGCGATCATCGCAGCGATCGCTCCCGCCTCGGCACATGTGCCAACTGGGTAAGCCGCATTTTCGACATTGCATCCGGAGTAGATCTTCCCGCTCGGGGTCAGGATCGATGCCCCGACGAGAAAATGGGAATACGGCGCATACGCCCGGGCCTGGACCGAGACGGCAGCGGCGAAAAGATCGGAAACTCGATGTTCCGTGGGCAAAGTCGACATCTCGACAGTCGGATGATTCACGACCTCACGTTAATCAGGCAGAGGAACCCTCGGATACGGGAAATCTGGCACCGATCTTCGAACGGATATTCGTTCGCCCCGAAGGGTGTACTCAGCGAGTGTGTGCCATCATGCTCCGGTGAAACGAAGCATTCTCAGCGTGTGGGCCTGGTTCGCGCTGGGGGTCATCGTCATCGTCTGGACTCCTCTCGTCTTCCTCGTGTGGATCACCACCACACCATTCGACAAGGGGCGGTATGCGACCGGCTATCTTTTTCGCAAACTCTGTGTCGTCCACCAAGTGCTCAATCCGCTGTGGAGTTTCCACACTGCAGGAAGAATGCCGGCCAACAAGCGGAACCCGTATGTGGTCGTCTCGAACCATGAGAGTTTCGTCGACATCTTGTTGATCAGCCATCTTCCGATCGAGATGAAGTGGATGAGCAAGGAATCCATCTTGAAGATTCCACTCGTCGGATGGATGATGCGCATGGCTGGTGACATCTCACTCGTACGCGGCGATCGCTCGAGTGGAAGTGCTGCGCTCGAACAATCCAAGAAGTGGCTGTCCCGTCGCGTCTCGGTGATGATCTTCCCGGAAGGCACTCGCAGCGCCGACGGGAGTCTGCGTGAATTCAAGGACGGCGCCTTCAGACTTGCCATCGAAACCGGCACTCCGATTCTGCCTCTCGTCGTTCACGGCGCACGCACTGCACTTCGAAAACACGACTGGCGTATGGGGGACTCACGAGCCGAAGTTCGGGTTCTCGAGCCGATACCTGTGACCGGTCTCGGAACCGACGACATTCCGGTACTGCGCGAACAAGTGCGTTCGATCATCCGCGACGAACTCGTGAAGATGACCGCCTCTCCCGATCTGACCTGAGGCACTCTCGCAGCCGAGGTTCCGAGTTCTTCCTTGGTACCTCAGCTCAACGGCCGCTGTGGCCGAAGCCTCCCCCGCGATCCTCGCCGTCGAGTTCACTGACTTCGTTCCACGTCACGTTCATCACTGCCTGGACGACGAGCTGCGCGATTCGATCGCCGCGCTGGACGCGATATGCAGTTCTCTGATCGGTGTTCAACAGAACAACCTTGATCTCACCCCGATAGGCGCTGTCGATGAGTCCCGGACTGTTGACCACTGTGACTCCGTGTTTGAGTGCAAGTCCACTGCGCGGCAGAACGAACCCGGCATATCCGAGTGGGAGAGCAAGTGCGATGCCTGTTGGGACGAGTGATCTCCCTCCAGCGGCTGGAACCACTGCATCTTCACGTGCAAAGAGGTCGAGGCCGGCGTCTCCCTGATGGGCGTACGTCGGAAGCGGGAGTTCGGGATCGAGACGGACGACACGGATCTCGAGGTCGTTCGCAGCCATGACTCGACGCTAGTTCGACATCCCACACGACTCGAGCCGCACAGACTGAAACGGATCACCCGGCAGTACCTCACCCATGACGTATCTTCGAAGAGTGCTGGTTTGGATGGACCTCGAAATGACAGGGCTCGACCCCGACAAGGATGTCATCGTCGAGATCGCCACTGTCATCACCGATGACGACTTGCAGGTCGTTGCAGAAGGTCCCGATCTCGTCATTCATCACTCGGACGAAGTCCTCGCCGTGATGGATCCCTTCGTCGTCGACATGCACACGAAGTCGGGCCTGCTCACCTCCATCAAGGAGTCGACACTGTCTCTCGAAGAGGTGGGTCAGCAGACACTCGACTTCATCAAGTTGCACATACCCCAAGCTCAGTCCGTACCACTGTGCGGAAACTCCATCGGCACCGACAGGCGGTTTCTCGCTCGATACTTGCCCGACATCGAGAAGTACCTCCACTACCGATCTGTCGATGTCAGTTCGATCAAAGAGCTCGTGCGGCGTTGGTATGCCGGCACCGAAAACGTGCGCCCGTTCAAAGTCGGAAAGCACCGCGCTCTCGACGATGTCCTCGAGAGCATCGAGGAACTGCGCTTCTATCGCGACAACGTCTTCGTTCCGAAGGCGGTCCCTGCTGTGGAGTCGAGTGACGGCACCTCTGGCGATCTGATCGACGGCGGTTGAACGAACCGGGCCTGAAGGGGCTTCATTGCACCCTGAATGAGATTGGTTGCACAATGACAACTACCCTCGAACCGTGACCGAAGTCGCCCCTCGCCCCCCGAAGCAAGAACAGCTGCCTGCGAGCGACGACATCGCCGACATCGCCCCTGGAGTGCTTCGAGCTCAATTGCCGATCACCATGCCTGGTCTCGGTCACGTCAACATGTACGTCCTCGAAGACGAACGCGGTGTCACCGTTGTCGATCCGGGGCTGCCCGACAAGCGCAACTACGAGATGGTCAAGAAGCGGCTCGCCCAGATCGGGGTTCCGTTGAAGCGCGTTCACTCGGTTGTGGTCACCCACAGTCACCCCGACCATTACGGCGGCGCATATTGGCTACATGCCAACACAGGTTGCGACATCATCGCCCACGATCGCTTCCGCGTCTTCTGGGATCCGACCGAGTCCGATGATCACGATCTGGATTTCGAGGCGGCGGACGCGAACGACGATTCGTCGATGGACCGCGACGCATTGCTGAGCGACAGCAGAAGTTCAGCTCAGCGCATGCCGTGGGAGCCCACTCCGTGGGGTGGACCGGGAATCGAGTTCTCGCGTCGTCGGAAGATGCGGATCTCTCTCAATCGCCGAATTCCGCGGTTGATGCGGATGCCTCGCCCCACTGTGAAGCTCGTCGATGCTCAGCGCATCACGTTCGCCCGCCGCGAATGGGTTGCTGTCCACACCCCCGGTCACACCGAAGATCATCTCTGCTTGTTCGATCCAGAACACGGATTGATGCTGTGCGGTGACCACGTTCTGCCGACGATCACGCCACACATCAGCGGTTTGATGCGAGTTCGTGATCCGCTGAAGCTGTTCTTCGAATCTTTGGACAAGGTGGCATCTTTCGGGTCCCAGGTGAAGATCGCTCTTCCCGCTCACGGCGACATCTTCCATGATCTTGCTGGACGAGCGAACGACATCAAGGACCATCACGTCGGACGACTGGACAAGTTGCGCCACGCTGCCGAAGAACTCGACCGTCCGGCATCGGTAATGGAGATGTCCACGTTCCTGTTCGCGCCCCGATCTCTCGGCGGCATGGCTGACAGCGAGACGTTCGCTCATCTCGAGCACCTGCGACTCACCGGCGAGATGAAGCGCACCGACGTCGACGGTCGCTTCGAATACTCCCTGACGGAAAACTGACTCAGTCCGAATGGTCGAGGCCATGGCACACGCAGACACACACTCGAATTCACGCCGACAGCGGCCACACGTCCTGTTCATCACGCTCGACCAATTCAGAGGCGATGCGTTGTCCTGCGCAGATCACGTCCTGGTCGAAACGCCCCATCTCGACGAACTCGCCCGTTCGGCAGTGAGGTTCGCTCGTCACTACACCCAATCGACACCATGTGCCCCAGGTCGCGCAGGTCTCTACACCGGCATGTACCAAATGAACCACCGTGTCGTCGCGAACGGAACTCCGCTCGACCGCCGGTTCGACAACGTGGCTCTCCTTGCGAACAGATCTGGATGCACGAGTGTCCTGTTCGGGTACACGGACCAAGGCATCGACCCGCGTGTGGCGACCGGACCCGATGATCCTCGACTGTCGACCTACGAAGAACTCCTGCCTGGATTCCAGTGGGAGTTGAACCTGTCCGGCGACCATCGTCCATGGGTGGAGCACCTCCGCGATCTCGGATACGACGTCTCGGACGGCCACCTGCAACTGCTGTCGACCGAACATACGCGACCCTCCGAGCACGGAGTCTCGGCGTTCACCACCAACCGCATCATCGACTGGATGCGCGCCCACCGAGATGATGATGCTCCGTGGTTCATCCACGCCAGCTATCTGCGACCGCATCCTCCCTACAGCGCGCCGGGATCGTTCCACACGAAGTACGCACCAGCGGAAACCGGTGACGCAATTTCACCGACCGCAGATCGCCATCCGTTTCACGATCTGCTCCTGCAGCTCGACGAAGTCGCAGCACCGAGTGATCCCGAATCTCTTCAGTACCTCCGCAGCCAATACTTCGGTCTCGTATCGGCAGTGGATGCCGAAATGGGTCGGTTGTGGGAAACGTTGCGCGAACTCGACTTGTGGGACGACACGATCATCATCGTGACGGCGGACCACGGAGAGCAATTGGGAGACCATGGCCTGCGCGAGAAGGTGGGCTGGTTCGAGGAAAGTCATCACATACCCTTGATCTGGCGCGACCCTCGACATCAATCCGCTCACGGCACGGTCGTGGACGACTTCACCGAGAGTGTGGACGTCATGCCCACGTTGGCCGAATCCTGGTCGCAGCCCGTTCCCCGACAGTGCAATGGCTATCCCCTGACTCCGTTCTTGAATGGGACGCGACCGCCGCACTGGCGAACCGCTGCCTCTTGGGAATTCGACTGGAGGTACGCGCTCATCCCTCACCTCGTCGAGGACTGGCCGTGGAATCGCAGGCTCGACGAGAACCATCTCGCCGTTCACCGCACCCGCGACACCGCATATGTGCAGTTCGGTGACGGGAGTTCACTCTGCTTCGATCTCGAAACTGATCCGACCTGGCGCACCCACGTGCAGGATTCGAACCGCATTCTCGACATGGCCCAGCGAATGCTCGTCTGGAGAAGTCGCAACACCGACAGAACCCATACGGATTTGTTGTTGCGAAAGGGCGGCGTCGGCACGTGGCCCGACGACTTGTCATGGTAGAACTCGTGTGACGTGTCGGTCACTCTCAAGGTGCTGACGCCGACAGTGTCGACACATTCTTGTGCGACATCGATGACTGGGTCCGTGAACGAGCCCGTGAACGAGCCCGTAAACGAGCCAATGAATGAGGAGGAGTCATGTCGAATCCCGCCCGCCACGAACGCCAAGTGATGTGCGATGTCTTCCAGCAATTCGGCCCCGATGCACCCACGCTGTGCGAAGGCTGGACTGCGCGAGATCTCGCCGCCCATCTGATCGTGCGTGAGACTCGACCCGACGCAGCAATCGGCATCCTCGTCAAGAAGGCCGAGCCGTACTCGGAAAGGGTGCGCCGTTCCGTGGCCGACAAGCAGTGGACCGATCTGATCGACTCGATTCGACAAGGTCCTCCAAAGATTTCTCCGATGCGTCTGTCAGCGGTCGACCGCGTGGCGAACACTCTCGAATTCTTCGTCCACGTCGAAGACGTTCGACGAGCGCAGCCGGCCTGGTCTCCACGCGAGCTTGCGCCCGAGGTCGACGCCCAATTGCGAGCAATGCTGCAACGCGGAGCGAAACTTCTCGCGAGAAAGTCGCCGTGTGGTCTGGAACTCGACATCACGAATGGCAGTGACTCGCCGACACGCATCACTGCCAAGAAGGGAGATCCGTCCGTCACCCTTCGCGGTCCGGCAGCAGAGATCGTCCTGTTCCTCTACGGGCGCCAAGCCCATGCCAAGGTCGAACTCTCCGGACCTGAGGATCAAGTTGCAGCAGTTCGCAATGCGAAATTCGGCGTGTGACGGCGAACTGTTGCTCACATGCGTGACATCGACCAGCTGATCGCAGAACTATCCGTCGACGAAAAGGCGCTCCTCACCACGGGTGCGTCGATGTGGACGACTCATGGCATCGAACGAGTCGGCATTCCCTCGGTCACCGTGACCGACGGACCCGCCGGTGCGCGTGGCCCAACGCTGCCAGGCATCGGACCACAGGTCCCCACGCTCTGCATACCGTGCGGATCCGCTCTCGGGGCAACCTTCGACGTCGATCTGCTGCACGAAATCGGTGACGCTCTCGGCCATCAGACCCGAACACGCGGTGCGCGGGTTCTCCTCGCGCCAACAGTGAACCTCCACCGATCTCCTCTGTCCGGTCGCAATTTCGAGTGCTATTCGGAAGATCCACTGCTGTCGGGTCGTCTCGCGGCCGCCTTCATTCGAGGTGTGCAATCACACGGTGTTGCAACAACTGTGAAGCACCTCGTGGGCAACGAGACCGAGTTCGAGCGGATGACCATCGACACGGTCATCGATGAACGCACATTGCGCGAGGTCTACCTGCTGCCGTTCGAACTCGCAGTTCGCGACGGTCGCTCACTCGGCATCATGACTTCGTACAACAGAGTGAACGGCGCATATTGCACCGAATCTCGCTGGCTTCTCGAGGACATCGTCCGCAGAGAATGGGGTTTCGAAGGTTTCTTCGTCACCGACTGGTTCGCTGGTGCGACCACTGAGATCGCCGCCCGCGCCGGTCTCGACTTGGAGATGCCGGCGCCTCCACGCGCATACGGAAAGGTTCTCGCCGATGCCGTGAAAGATGGTCGAGTCGATGAGGCCGATCTCGATCGAGCCGTGAGGACTCTCCTACACACCTACGACCGTCTCGGAGCACTCGACGACGAGCCCATGCCATCTGTCCCGGTCGATCTCCCCGAACATCGCGAACTCGCCCGAAGGGCAGCCGCTGGTTCGATCGTGCTGTTACGCAACGAAACCGTCGACGGGTCGCCGCTTCTTCCATTGGCGATGTCCGATCTGAAACGCGTTGCGGTCATCGGACCGAATGCAGAACGCGTACGCATCATGGGTGGCGGATCGGCCGAGGTGCGTCCGCACCACCGCACACCGATCCTTGCGACACTCATCTCTCGCCTCGGTGAATCCGTCGACGTTCGACACGTAAGCGGTGGATCGATCGACAAGACCACGCCGATGATCGATCCGAGTGATGTCGTTACCGACACCGGATCACCGGGCTTCTTCGTTCGAGTCTTCGACGGCGCTCCCGGAAGCGGTATCGAGCTGACGTCATTCGATCGACCCGATGGTCGCTTGCTTCTCGCCGGGCGCAACGAGCCGGGAGTTCCGACAACCGGGTTCCATTTCACTGCAGACGGTCTGGTGTCGGTCTCACACTCGGGTGACTACACCGTCTCTCTCGTCCAAGTGAGTCCCTGCACCTTGTCGGTCGACGGTCAGATTGTGATCGACGGAGTTCGTTCCGCACCTCCTCGAGGCGAAGCCTTCTTCGGAATGGGCAGCGAGGAAATGACCGCTGTCGTCAGGCTCGAAGCCGATCGTCTCCATCGATTCGTTCTCGAATGCGATGCGGCGAACAAGCAGTGGGTTCACGGAGCTCAAATCGGACTTGCTCTCGTCGAACATGGAGATCCCGTCGACCGCGCTGTCGAACTGGCTCGCACGAGCGATGTGGCTGTTGTCGTCGTCGGCACCACGAACGACTGGGAGAGCGAGGGTCACAATCGCCGAGCGCTCGACCTCCCTGGACGACAGGAGGAATTGATCCGCAAAGTGGCGGCCGTGAATCCGCGGACAATTGTTCTGGTCAACACGGGAGCGCCCGTGTCGATGGACTGGGCCGAAGACGTTCCTGCGGCACTGCAGATCTGGTTCGGCGGTCAAGAGATGGGAAGTGCTGTCGCTGATGTTCTCTTCGGCGACCAAGACCCAGGTGGTCGTCTGCCAACAACGATTCCCGAGCGCATCGAACACACTCCGTCATTCGGCAACTTCCCTGGCGAACACGGTCAGATTCGCTACGGCGAAGGTTTGCTGATCGGCCATCGCTGGTACGAGGCGCGACATCTGCCGGTTCGCTTTCCGTTCGGTCACGGATTGTCGTATGCATCATTCGACATTGGCGAACCGCGCTTCGACCGTCTCGAGATCATGACGAATGGAAGCGTCGACTCGACCGAATCACTCTCCATCACCGTTCCCGTGACGAACACGAGTGACCGAGCAGGTTCACACGTCGTCCAGATCTACGTCTCACCCGTGTCGCCGGCCGTACACCGCCCTCCTCAAGAACTCAAAGCGTTCGCCAAAGTTCACCTCGATGCGGGACAGACGACAGAGGTTGCCCTTCGACTCGACCCGCGCGATTTCGCGTACTGGGATCCAGGTGACAGCTATCGGATCGCACTCCAGCCTCAAGTCACCGGAGAACGATCGATTCGGGAACTCGCCGATACGGGCCGGTGGGCCATCGATCCTGGTCTGTACGAAATCCGCGTCGCATCATCCTCTGCCACGATCGACCACGTCGTGACGGTGACGATCCACAAACCGTGATGTGCAAGTCGAGAACCGAGACACGAGTGATCGAAGGTTCCGTAACCTTGTTGTGACCAGTCCTCAGCGATCGATACGCAATGTCCACACGGGAGTGTCATCGGGTCTGACGGGGAGCACGATCTCGTTCCCATTTCGAACGAGTGGTGTGTCGTACCCGACAAGATGCACACCGCCCGATGGCAGATCGTCGATGACGATTGATCGCTCTTCTGGCCGACCGCAGACCATGGCGTAGACAGCTCCATCACGTCCGCTGGTGAGACGAACGTCAATGCCTTCCCGAGTTGCGAGCCGAGATGTCTCGAAGGGTCGACTTCCATAGATCGCAGCACCATTGACAGCGAGCCATTGACCCATGGCCAGAATTCTCAGCTGCTGAGCCCATGGAACCTCGCCACCTGGCATTGCGCCGAAGTTGAGCAGCAGATTGCCGCCGTCAGCCACGATGTTCACGAACATGCGGATCAGATCCGCGATGGGCAAATAGGAATGTTCCCCCTCAGCCTCGGCGTAGCCAAAACTCGTGCCGATGCCGCGACAGACCTCGAACATCTTCGACGAATCATCAGACTCGGTCGAGTACTCAGGGGTGCGAAAGTCAGCGTGTGCAGCGCCGCCCATCACTCCGAGAACATCGAAGCGATCGTTCACCACGCCGTCGGGGTTGCCGTAGTAGAAGTCGGCCATCACCGATGCCGCGCCCGGACCAAAACCGGGATAGCCGATGTCGTTCCACAGCACATCGGGCTGATAGCGAGCAATCAACTCTCGCCAATGTGTGTCTGCGTATTCGTGATACACGTCGTCTTGAGGAATTGCAGCGAACAGTGAACGCCAATTGGAGATGCCGAGGCCCTGGAACGTCCAGTCGATACCACCCGAGTAGTAGACACCGAAGCGCAGCCCTGCACCTCGTGCCGCCTGCGCACATTCTCCGACGAGGTCGCGTGTACTCGACCAGCTTTCCCCTCGATGGGGATTGGGTGTATCCGACGGCCACATCAGTACTCCGTCATGGTGCTTCGTGACAGCAACGCAGTATCGAGCACCCGACCGCGCCATCAGGTCCTGCCATCGCCGCGGATCCCATCCGCGTGCGGCATCGAAGAATCGATCCACGAACACCGAATAGTCACAATCTCCCCAGAATCGAGCGTGGTGCTCGGCAGCCGGTGAGCCTGGAATGTGAACCGAATTCCAATACCACTCGGCGTACGGCGTGTGGCTGAACGCCTTCTCCTCACCTTCCTCACGGGCGAGAGTGAACGGATCCTTTCCGACAGGTGCGAACGACGGCACGGAGCCGACCGTCCAGTGTGAGAACAGACCGAATTTCGCATCCTGGAACCAGGATGGAACGCGATGTTGTGACAGAGATTCGTATGTTGCTTCGTACATTCCCACAACCCCCATCGTGTGATTCGACTTGTGTCCTCAGGTGTCTTGTGCGGACAGTCGTTCTTCAGTCCTGCGGACGATTGTCTCACGTTCAGCAGAGGTGAGCGGACGCGCCGTGCGAACCCGCAACTCGAGATGCTCATCGTCTTTCGAATAGGCAGCCGTCTCGATGTCGTCGACAAGAACGACACCCGTCAGATGCTGCGAGCCTGCCAGTTCGCGAATCGTCTCGGCCGCTTTTGCTGCAGCCTCGGCATTCTCCGTCTCCACAGGAACCAGAATCGACAGTTTCGTCTCGGCCGGCTCCTGGCTGAGGTTGCGAACCGAGATGAGCGCAAAGTGCGGAAGGTGAACCGTGCTGTATCCATCGCGGATACGTGTCGAGACGAGTCCGATGTGCTCGACGACTCCCCTCAGGTTGTGGGAAAGCGTCCCGACGATCTCGACTTCGTCTCCGACGCCGTATCGGTCTTCGAGCAGAACCGACAGACCCGTGAGATAGTCGTTGACTTTGTGTTGGCCACCGATTGCAACAGCTGCACCGATGAATCCGGCACTCGACAAGAAGAAGGCCGCGTCGAGTTCCAGGATGTGGAACACGGCGATGATGACGCCGATCCAGAGAACGACCGCAAAGAGGTGGTGCAACATACGCGCCGCTGCATCCACGCGCTGACGCTGACGGTTCTCCGTGATGCTCTGTTCCTCGTGTTCCCCGTATCGAGAACGTGTTCTCCACCATTGACTCGGACGAGCAAGGCTTCGATTGGCGATGTATCGCACAACCCTGCGGATGAGCACGTGCGAGAGACGGGTGACGACGAACGCCCCGAGGACCACGAAGAGAACGATGACCGGACGAGAGATCGCCTCACCAGCTGACACTGGTTCTTCCGGACTCGGTGTGAGAGTGGAGAAAAAGAGATGCGCGATCTGTCGGCTCATGTCGATACGCCAAAAGTCTACGGGTGGTTGCGCATTCCCTCGAGCCACTCGGGGAGCTCGCGAAGGCTTGTCA
>JBJTGN010000049.1:0-3311 GCA_046093905.1 Actinomycetota bacterium | reverse complement strand
GAGAGCACACCATTCCATCCGCGATCGCCGTATGCAGCAGCAAAGGTGTACAGCTACTGGATCACGCGAAATTACCGCGAGGCATACGGAATCTTCGCAGTGAACGGGATCCTTTTCAATCATGAGTCGCCGCGGCGCGGCGAAACGTTTGTTACCCGCAAGATCACACGTGCGGTCGCCGCGATCCATGCGGGATGCCAGGAGTTCGTTTACATGGGTAATCTCGACGCAGTCAGGGACTGGGGGTACGCGCCGGAGTATGTCGAAGGCATGTGGCGGATGCTGCAAGTCGACGAACCTGGCGACTACGTACTCGCCACGGGCGTCGGAATGACCGTGAGGGATTTTCTGCGGATCGCCTTCGACCATGTGGGCCTGCATTGGGAGGACCACGTTCGGTTCGACGAACGTTACCTTCGTCCGACCGAAGTCGACTCGCTGATTGGTGATGCCTCCCGAGCGCGCGACAAACTTGGGTGGGTACCCACCGTAGATGGATGCCAACTCGCCCGACTGATGGTCGACGCCGATATCGATGCCCTCAAGCATTCCGGACGGGCATGGATTGATTCAGTGTGCCTGGAGGATTGGCCACGCGGTAGCGACGACCGTACATCGGCACCGTGAGTAGTGGGAAGCGGTTCGAGCCGGCCGAACTGGATCGTGAAAGCCGGTTCTACGTTGCCGGGCACCTAGGCTTGGCTGGTTCGGCGATTTGCCGCCGACTCCAGTCTGCCGGTTTTCGCAACATCGTCGGGATGACCTCCTCCGAACTCGACCTCCGGGATCGCGACCGGGTCTTCGGTTTCTTCGCGGAGTTCAAGCCACGTTACGTTGTGCTGGCCGCGGCGAAGGTCGGCGGTATACTTGCAAACAGCACATTCCCGGTGGAGTTCCTCAGCGACAATATCCGGATTCAGGTCAACGTTCTCGACGCGGCTAGGGCGTTTGACGTCGATCGCCTGCTTTTTCTTGGTTCATCGTGCATTTATCCGAAGCTTGCTCCACAACCAATCCACGAAGACGCTCTGCTGACGGGTCCCTTGGAGCCCACCAACGACGCCTACGCAATCGCGAAAATAGCCGGTATCTTTCATGTACAGGCTGTTCGGCGGCAATACGGCTTGGCCTGGATTTCGGCAATGCCGACGAATCTCTACGGTCCGAACGATAACTTCTCTGGTTCCGGATCACACGTGCTTCCTGCACTTATTCGACGCTACGAGCAGGCCGTACGTTCTCGTGCCCCGTTGGTCACCAACTGGGGAACCTGTTTGCCGCGACGCGAGTTTCTCCATGCCGACGACATGGCCGACGCCTGCCTCTATCTGCTTGAGCACTACGATGGCCCGCAGCACGTCAATGTCGGTTGCGGAGCAGACTTCACTATCCGCGACGTCGCCGAACTCGTATCCTCCGCGGTCGGATATACCGGCGAGACAGTCTGGGATGTCAGCAAGCCCGATGGCACGCCGCAGAAGCTCTTGGATGTGTCGGTTCTCACCGGGCTCGGTTGGCGCCCTCGAATATCTCTGCCTGAAGGGATCGAGCGCACAGTAAGCTGGTACCGGCAAATCATTGATGATCTCCGGACCTAGCGAACAGAGCAATGCAATGCTCGTTCAGCCGCCGTAATCCCGGACCGCCTGACCACGAACACTTGCCTGATAAGCGAAAACTGCTCCGGCACTGGCCTCTTCGGCTTCGGACAAGCCTTGGCGTGAAGTCGTAATAAACAGAATGTCATTTCCGGAACCGCCAAAAGTGCACGAGCTTACCTGCGTAACACCCGGAACATCAATCGCTTCGACGAAACGGCCTGTCGCGTCGAAATGATGTACGGCGCCGGCGCCCCAGAGAGCAACCCACAAACCGTCCTCTTCATCAATCGCCATCCCATCGGGGTACCCAAGTGACTCAGCAAGCGATATGTGAGCCCGACGGCCAGCCCAAGAGCCAGTAGCTGGATCGACGTCGAAGACAGCGACATGTCTAGTCGGGGTGTCAACATAAAAGGCGCGAAGGCAGTCACTAGACCACTGGACCCCGTTTGAGATAGTTACAGGCGAGAGCAACTCCGTTACCTGATGGTCGCACCCGATCCTGTAAACAGCTCCGGCATCCACCCGTTCGTCGTAGGCCATCGTCCCGATGATGAAGGCGCCGTGCGGATCACAGCCTCCGTCATTGGTCCTAATGCCTGGCGCGAGTGGAAGGGTCGCGATTTCCCCGAATGCACTGAAGTCGTCATTGCAGGCGAAAACACCTGTCTCTGACGCCACAACGAAACCTCCTGAAGCGCGGCGCCTGACAACCGTCGCGGCGGGACTCGGAACTTTGTAGCGTGACACCTCGCCACTCGGTTCGATCGCGACAATGACCCCCGCCAACACGTCCATGCACAGCAGCCGCCGCGTCACGTGGTCCCAAAATGGACCCTCACCATGATGCGCGAGGGGCGCGGTCAGGCGCTCAGCACGCGCATTCATCGAGCTCAGCGTCTCAGACCTTGCTCCTAGTGATCTGCTGTATTCGTCTGTACAACTCTCGCGCTAATTCGTTTCGGCTGAGCATGGCCCGCGGGCGGCGGGGGACTCGGCTGATGACGAGTACCTCACAGCCTGCGTATTCGGATAGCTTCGTCATCTCCAGTGGGCGCCGGCGGAAATGAGCCTGCACACACGCCCGATAGTCAGCAGCGCACTCCGGCCGAGAGAAAAAGACTTTGTTGAAACCGATGGCGAATGGTACGAGCGCGTCGGGCTGCGCCATATAGCGCAGGGTCCCGGTCGCAACCCCAGGCCAGTCACCGTTGAAGACATCGTCAGCAATCAGCACTCCGCCGGAAACAAGGCACGCCGCCGCAAGGTTCATGTCGCTGTAAACAATCGACTCAGTATGTCCGCCGTCAACGCTGAAGAGACGAACCTTTCCTCCTGCGAGTTCCTGCAGAGCGTTTGGTTGCAGTAGCGTCGAATCGCCTTGGTGAACCTCTACTCCGTTCGACGACGACCAACGTTCTACGTTGGCTCGGAATCGCTCCAGGTCGCCTTTTCCAGACTGGTCGATATTCAGTTCCTGACAGCCGAAGACGTCGATCGCGACGGCTTTCTCCCCATTCCGCCGCAGAAGATTCAGGGCAATAAACAGCCGCCCATGATGAACACCGATTTCGGCGATAGCTCCGGCTATTTTCCTCTCACGTTGACGTTCGTCGATAGCGACTAAAGCCTCCATCACCTCCGGAGCAAGCCAGCCAGCCACCGTCCGGTGCCCTATCCGCCTGTAGGTTGCGAAAGTCTTCTTCACTC
>JBJTGN010000048.1:0-6371 GCA_046093905.1 Actinomycetota bacterium | reverse complement strand
ATGAGCCAGCTGAACCGCGGCCCGGAACAGCGCACCGACAAGAAGCCGATGCTGGCCGATCTTCGCGAGTCCGGCGCCATCGAGCAGGACGCGGACATGGTGATCCTGCGGCACCGTCCCGACGCATTCGAACGCGACGACCCTAGGGGCGGAGAGGCGGATCTGAGTGTGGCCAAGCACCGTAACGGGCCCACGCGTACGGTGACGGTGGCGCATCAGTTGCACCTGTCGCGGTTTACGAACATGGCTCGGCAGTAGTCGTCGTCGTCGTGTAGGTTCTCGATTTTGACTGCACTTTCTCACGATTGACTGCACCACCGCTGCACTTGTGCAAATAACTTGAGACACGCCGAACGGAATGCGCCGAACAAGATTTAGGCGATGCCATGGTGGCGGTGTGCCGGAAGCGGGGATCTCGCAACGCACCGAGAAATCCGCGGGCGGCGGCACCGCCGGCACCACCGCGAGCGGGGCCATAGAACAGCGTCATGTGAAGTCCGGCACCGCGGTGCTTGACGTCAAGGTCGTGGGAACCGGCACGCCGATCGTCCTGGTCCCCGGGTTTGCGCGTGGTGCGGCAGACTTCGAAGAGATCATGCAGGGCCTGGCAGCGCGTGGCTATCGCGCGATCGCCGTCAATGCCCGCGGCTGCGAAGGCAGCACCGGGCCTTGGGCTAGGACGACCATCTATGAAATCGCCGATGATCTCTACGCGGTCATCAAGGACCTTGGACTCGGACCGGTGCATGTAGTCGGCCATGCTGCTGGCGGGCGCTACGCCAGGATGGTGGCGACGCGGCATCCCGAAAGCGTGAAGACGGTCATCATCTTGTCGTCCGGTGGCAAGTTCGAAGACAAGGAGCGATTCGCGTCCTTCTTCGGTGCCGTGATGAAAACCATTGCGGGCGAAATCTCGCCTGCGGAGATGGACGCCGCCATGCTGGCCAGCGGCGCCTTTGCGACTGGGAACGATCCGTCGCCGTGGCGAACGGGTTGGTGGCCGGTTGCCACTGCGCAGGCGAAGGGCGGCGAGAACGTCAAGGCTGAGGAGTATTCACAGGCTGGCGGGCGGCCCATGCTGGCGCTCTACGGCAAGGAGGACATGGTCGCTCCGCCACGAAACTCGCTGGAGCTCAAGGACGAGTTGGCAGGCAAGGTGACAGTGATGGGGCTTGATCATGCCGCGCACAACATGCTCCAGGAGCAGCCCACGGCAATCATCGAGGCAATCGACGATTGGCTTAAGGCCGATTTGCCGCGGTAGAAGGCCCGACGCGGCAGGCCAGTGGGCGAGTTGTGTGGAAGCTCCCCTCGCCCAAGACGTCATCGGTCGAAAACCTGCGGATCGACGAACGGGCGGCGATATTGTCCGGGGCATTACAAACGCGGGGGAGGACAGGCTCATGCTCGAGGTGATCGACAAGGGATCTTCTAGCGAATCGCATCCGACACCACTGCTCTTCGTCCACGGGGCCTGGCACGGCGCCTGGTGCTGGGACGAGCATTTCCTCGACTTTTTTGCCGACAGAGGTTGTCGGGCTCTGGCCGTGAGCCTTCGGGGTCATGGAAAAAGCCCGTCACCAACACCGCTGCGCGGCTGTTCGATCGCCGACTATGTCGAGGATGTGAAGTCGGTTGCCGACGGCCTGCCGACGCGTCCCGTCGTGATCGGCCACTCGATGGGCGGTCTGGTCGTCCAGAAGTACCTGGAATCCAACGCAGCACCCGCCGGGGTTCTGGTGGCTTCGGCTCCGGCGGGGGGAGGTGGCCCCGCCGTGCTGCGTTATGTGAGGCGGCACCCCTGGCGCGCACTGAAGGGGGCACTCACCGGCTACACCATGCATAACCTCGACACCCCTGCTCGGGCGAGGGAGTCGATGTTCTCGCCGGGGACTCCGGAGGCAGACGTCGTGCGCTATCTCGCTCGTTTTCAGCCAGAGAGCCAACGAGCCCTCTTTGTGGACATGCCCTTTCGTGCCCGCCCCCGACCAGCTCAGGTGTCGACGCCGCTACTGGTTCTGGGCGCTGAGCTCGACGGAACCTTCACCACTGCGGAAGTGCGGGCGACGGCAACCGCGTATGGCACCACCGCGGAGATCTTTCCCGAGATGGGACACGACATGATGGTTGAGCCTCAGTGGGACGCTGTCGCTGAGCGAATCCACGCTTGGCTGGAAACACGGTCCCTTTAAGTCACTGCCCTTACGTCACTGTCCGCCTTCGAAATTCACATCCGGCAGGTCGTTCCACCGATTGATGAGCCAGACGCCGTCTTTCTTCACGAACCAGCCCTCGTAGTCCACACCCGAGACGACCGAGAAAATCTTGCCATCTTTGGCATTGGTGATAAGCCCGCTGATGACGGCGTGTGCAGTGGAATCGGTCTGCTCGACGAACAGGATGTTGGAAATCAGGTGTTTGCGCCGGTTGCCGCTGCGCTCGAAATCGCCGAAGCGCTTGCGCCAGAAACTGCGAAACACTTCGCCGGTCTGCTCAACCGGTGTCATGCCCGGCATGCCGACCGAGAACACCGCGTCATCGCTGAAGAGCGCGAACCACCCGTCGATGTTGAAGCGATCCACCTCAATGGCGTAGGCGTGGATCAGCTGAGTGAGTGCCACCCGGTCGGTCACGTTGAAGTTCGTGCTTCCGGCGGCACCCAATCCGGCCGTGGCCGAGGCCGACTCTGCGGACTTCGGCGCAGTGCTACAACCCGCCAGCGCCAGTGCGGCGGTGGCAGTAGCCGCCCCCGCGATGACGGCCCGGCGGGGTACGCCGCCCGACAGCGGGTTGGTTCCGGGACCCTGGGTCATTGCGCTACTCCTCGTGATTGTCGCGACTCGAATGTTTGAGCCAGAAGCTACAGCGGACGCACAGCGAGCACCCGAGATTGGCGAACCCCGCCCAGCCGCTAGGAAATGGAACGATCTGTGAGACAAACCGCGTATGAAACGACGTGAGACAAACTGGAGACGCCGAGGTCAGAAGACTGCGATATGAAGTGGGATTCGAGAACCTACACGTCGCTGCTGCTGCTGTCGTCGAGATGCAACGAAGATTGACAAAGGGCACCTCGTTCTGCAACAACCAGGATCGTTCTGGATAGGTGGCGCGGGCCGTATCCGCCGCGTTCGCGAGCGAGTGAATTGGCCTTGGCACTAAGCGCAATTCGCCGTTCCGCCACCAATGTTACCAATGTGGTAACATTGGTTTCGTGAACGAAGTTCCGGACTTCCCGCAGCAGCTGACGGCGCTCCTCGCCGAGCGCGGCATGACTCAGTTAGAGCTCGCAGCTCGGATAGGTGTGACGCGGGCTGCGATGAGTCGATATGTCAGCGGCGAGCGGGAGCCGCGTTTGGTCACTCTTGTGCGTATCGCCGAAGAACTTGAAGTCAACGTGGACGAGCTGATCTCGCGGGAAACCAATTCCGTCCAGACAGCACTCCGGATCGTTGCACGAAGCACGCTGACCGATGAAGAGAAGTCCCAATTCAGGGAAGCCCTTGACCGTGAGGACCGAAAGTGACCCGGAAGATGCCGTACCGCCGCTACGAGGAGTTGAAGTCTCTTGCTGCGGACCTCATTGAAGACTATTCACTCAGCTACCCGCTGGATCCTTTCGAGATTGCCGCCACGTTGGGCGTACACGTAACGGTTCACCAGTCTGGGCTGCCAAATGCGGCGCGGTTCTGCGGGACGACCGACGGCTACACGACTCCCGCCCAATCCGCGCACGGCGTGAAGTTCAAGGTCCATCTCAACGGTGCCACATCGCGCCTGAGGCGGAGGTTCACGCTGATGCACGAGATTGCGCACATTTGGCTCGACCATCCAAGAGCAGGCGAGACATGGTGCGAGAACGTGGCCGAGGCCGAAGCGAATTTCCTTGCCGGGTATCTGTTGGCCCCGGATGCACTCGTGCTCGACTGGGTCCAGGACCTGACAGTCGCGGGTATCGCCCGGGAGTTTCAGGTAAGCGATGCGGCGGCCGGCATCATCCATCATCGCGTGCTGAGGATGCTCAATGGAAACAATGGACGCAGATGTTATGACCGCCGAATCGCATCATCAGCTGTCAGGCTTCTCGACAAGACCGCCAGCGGCCCGGCGCATGTGCAGGGGTTGGCATGACGAGCGTCAAACAAACCTTGACACCATCCGCTCAACCCGCGCTCTTCCCACTTGAGGCGCAGGAGTTCTCACAGCACGGAATTCCGCAGAAAGCCCGCGTCGTCGAACTAATAGCCAACGCTCCCCGTGACCGTCGAGACATCTTCAATGGGCGTCTAGTCAAAGGGCTTACTTTGGTTGGGCATTACGAAATTCCCAAGATCAAGGCCTGCACGCTCGTTCCGGATCGGTTGATCGCCTTCTCAGAAGCCGTCAGGACTGGCAAGCCTGACCCCACGGCATGGGTGCACGGCTACGAAGACGACTACAAGACTGAGCGACTCTGGCGCTCGCCGGAGGAGTACTTCACAAAGCTAAGCGGATTTGCAGGAGTCATCTGCCCCGACCATTCCACCTACCGCAACATGCCTCGGGCACTGCAGATCTACAACACCTATCGCAACCAGTTGCTGGGCGCCAGCCTGCAAGCTAAGGGATGCAACGTAATTCCGAATGTTCGGCTAATCGGCCGCGATTCGGCTCCCTATTCACTTGCGGGCATTCCCAATCACTCCACTCTCGCTCTCGGCCTGCATGGCTGCACGAAGCTGCGAGAGAACCGGTCGCACGTCGTCGAAGAGATCCGAATGATCTGCGACTGGTGCGAGCCAACGAATCTTGTTGTGTACGGCAGCGCCGCCTATGGCGTGCTCGACTACCCGTTGGAAAAGGGCATATCGGTCCATCTTTACTCCCCGGACAGCTATCGGCGATCCACCTTCAGGGAGGCATCATGAGCAAGCCGCGGAGCCGCCTGATAGGCAAGGCCGATCACGAGTTCAGCACGGTTAGGGGATTCACCGCTGCGCTGCACTTCGGCAAACAAGCCAAACATCTATCGGGACAACCAAATCACGACGCTTCGAAGTCGACAATCACGTTGTCGATCGAGGAATTACAGCGGCTCGTCGAACGGAAAGCCGGAACCGGAACCTGGCACCCACCCAACCGTGAAGTCGTCAACTTCGGACTCGTCATCGGCGTGTTCCGCGACCCCAAGACTGGTCGGGCCCGGGCGACAACCCGAGGCACCATTCACTACTCCAAGACCGGTGCGCACGTTGTTCCTGCTCAGCCCGATAAGGAGCGTCCGCGATGACTTACTTTCACCCTGAGGAAGAAATTCAGTACGGCGTCCTCTACGAATATGACGACGAACATCCTGGTACCCGCTATTTGGTCGAATTTCCAGACGGGGAGAGCTACATTTGCCGCTACTTCACGTCGTACGAGAGCGAGAACAGCGGCGACTTGGACATCGAGATGGACGACCCCCGTTACGACGAGTTCTATCAGATCGCGATGACCATCGCTGAGACGATTCGTGACGGAGGTCGCCGCTATCAGGATGGTTTGACACTTGACTACCGCGACTGGCCGGCGCTGATAAAGGATGTCGACAGAGACGCGGTCGTCTATCCCTCCGGTAAACGATGAGTTCGATCTTGCGAGGCGAGTCGCCGTGGATTGGCGGTCTTGCAGTCGGGCATCCCAACCTTCAGCGAACTAGATCGAATAGAGACTGGAAAGCTACCCGATTCGGCACCCTTCGCGGAGTTCCGGAAACGTCGAAAGATGCGACGGAACTGGCCTTTTGCAACGAAGATTCACAAGCTATCCCGACGAACCCGGATCCTGTCAAAGTAGCCCGGCTATTCCTGCCAATCTTCCCTGCATCTCGACATCGTCGTCGTCGTCGCCGATCGTCGTCTTCTTCGTCTGCTGTTGTTGTGTGTTGCTTGTTGTTGTTGTAGTAGCGACTCCTGGCTGGAGTTACTCGCGCACCGCGCTATGACGTGACTTGGAGTGAGTTCCGCCGGGCGCTCGGATCCGTACTGCCAAAGGGCAGTTGATGGTCATGATGCTGGGGATGTCGGCGTGGACGCCGAACCGCATGCTTCCTGGGTTACTGGGCAGATGTGGGAGCGCCGTCCGGCAGCCGGCCAGCCAAGAGCCGGCCCGTGTTGGTGATCCAATCCGACCCGTACAACGCCAGCCGACTTGCAACCGTGCTTACCGCGGTGATCACCTCGAACACAGCCTTGGCGGCGATGCCGGGCGTTTCTACCCGCCGTAGCAACGGGACTCTCGCGCGATTCAGTTGTCAATGTCACGGCACTCGTCACGCTCAACAAGACAGACCTGTCGGATCGCATCGGCAACGTACCGGCCAATATCATGGACGAAGTCGATCGGGGACT
>JBJTGN010000047.1:0-6128 GCA_046093905.1 Actinomycetota bacterium | reverse complement strand
ACTCTCGATGCGGGATTGTCCCAATTCAGCGAGGTTGTGAGGATTCGCCAGCCTGATGTGATCTATCTCCTGACTTCATTGACACAGAGTTCCGATGACCCCTCTGGTGCAGTCAGATCATTCGCAATAGCAGTTTCAGTGCTCGAAGCCGCTCGAATCAGCCGAGTGGACAAGGTGGTCGTCACTCTTCCCGCAGCGGTTCTGTACGGCGAAGTTCCTGCACGGGAGTTGCCGGTGAAAGAAGACCGAGAACGACGACCGGTTGGAGTGGCGGGAGTGTCTGCGTGGGCGATCATCGACCTGCTCGAGCTCTACCGCCGAGATCATGACATCGAGTTCACAGTTCTTGCGCTTTCGGCGGTGTATGGACCGCGCCAGCCGGACGATGGTGGTGTGGTGTCGAAGTTCCTCACAGCGAATCGCATCGGCGTGAGACCGGTCATTCACGGCGATGGTCGACAGACTCGTGACTTTCTGTTCGTCGACGATGCGGTCGATGCGGCAGCGAGAGCACTGACCAAGGGTGGGGGACTCGTGCTCAACATCGGGACCGGGGTTCAGACGAGCGTGCGCGAATTGTGGGAATGCATAGGCGGTGATCGGCCAGTGGAGACCGAACCCCGAGCACGCCAGGACTTGAATCGTTTAGCGCTGTCGTCGTCTCGGGCGCGCCTGCATCTCGGTTGGACGTCGTGGACGAAACTTGCTGACGGGCTCGCTCAGACGCAACGTGGATCGAAGCCGGAGCAGTGACGAACCGCTGAGGCGAGTCGATTGTCAGCGGAAGAGATCTTCATTCGCCGGACGGATGACTTCATCGATCGAAGACGCGCGGAGCCAAGTCGGATCGATCCCTCGAACGACGGCAACCGGGATGCCCGTCGACTTGCCCATTACGAGTTCCGCTGCGGAAGCAATCTCATCGGCAACACAGACTTCGGTGACCTGCATGGTTCGACCGAGTGCATCGGGTGTGCCTCGCAAGTCGACCACCGCAGCGATGCCGGCAACGCCGATCGCAACATCAGTCAGACCGCGACGCCATGGACGACCAAAGGTGTCCGACACGATGACTCCGACGTCGACGGACAAACGGGCTTTGACGATGTCTTTGATCCTCCGGGCTGACCTGTCGCTATCGATCGGCAGTAAGGCAGCCCACCCTCGCTCGACATTCGACAGATCCACACCGCTGTTGGCGCAGATGAAACCGTGCCGAGTCTCCGTGATGATCAAGTCACCTCGCCGACGCACGATCCGGGCCGCTTCCTCCTCGACCAGAGACTTGTGAGACAAGGGATCATTGGGATCGATCTGTACCATTCGGCCTTCGGCCTTGGAGACGATCTTCTGAGTGACGACGAGAACGTCACCGTCGAGAAGGGGCCCGTTGGGTTCGCCAGAGCACGCTTCGGCAATGACGTCTCCGAGCTGAGTCCCCGTGGTGATCTCGGGGATTCCCGTGACACCCCAGGTGCACAAGCGGTTGCTTTGCGGGTCAGATGTCATTGCTGGTCTCCTTCGTTGTGGGCGAGCCGGAATGAAGCGAGTCGGCGTTTCATTGTGTGCACTCGAGGACTGTTCGTGCGAGCCGCCTGGCGATGTCGATGTCGTCCATCATGGTGTCGGTCACGACGCACTTCAATCCTTCGTCGACGATCTGATTCTCGAGGTTCGCATCGCGCTCGTCGATCACCAACGTTCCACAGACGGGCGCGTACATCCTCGCGACCCCAACAGCAGACGCCTCGAATCCGAGTTCCTCCATCATTCGGTCGGCTGGACCTTTGACAGTTCGTCCAGCGATGATCGGAGAAATTGCGACCACATGCGGGCGACGGAGACTCAGGCTTCGGTCGACTCCTGCCAGAGCGCGGATCGGTCCGATCGACACGATCGGATTCGAGGGGGCAATGATCACCGTGTCCGCCGATGCGATCGTGTCGAGACCCTGAGCAACTGCGCTGTCAGCCCCGACGAAATCCACGTACCGTACCGGTACCGAATGGCGCTTTTTAACGAAGTACTCCTGGAAGGAGATCCGTCGCGTCGTGCCGTCTTCCTCGACATCCACGCACGTTGCGACACGGTCATCGCTCATTGGGGCGATCTGGACAGCGACATCCCACGCATGGGCGATCTCGCGCGTCACCTCGCTGAGAGTGGCCCCTTCGGCCAGGCGGGTACTTCGATAGAGATGCGTTGCCGTGTCTCGGTCGCCGAGACCGAACCACGTGCTCGCAGCCGTTGATGTTTCGGGACGAAGAGCCTCGTAGCGGCGCAGCGCTTCGAGCATGTTCCAGGATTCATCTCTCAACCCCCACTGTCGTTCGGGATCGATTGCCCCTGCGAGGGTGTAGGTGATCGTGTCCAAGTCGGGAGAGATGTGCAATCCGTGAAGGTTTGTATCGTCTCCCGTATTGACGATCGCACAGACAGATGTCGGGTCGACTTCTCGAACGAGTCCACGGAGAAAACGTGCAGCACCGACTCCGCCAGAGAGAACACAGATCATCGGATCATTCTTCTCCACATACGCACGTCATGAGACATCTCCTCCGGATGCAACCGCGGAGTAGAGGTCGATGAGTCCGTCGGCGGTTCGTTTCCAAGTGAATTGTTCACATCGGTTGAAACCATTTGCCCTGAGCGATTCCCGAAGCGAAGAATCTGCGAGTAGTCGATCGAGCGCACCCGCCATCGCATCGAGATCAATTGGGTCGACGAGAACTGCCGCCGTACCAGCGATTTCAGGAATCGAACCCCGATCGGAGCCCAGAACGGGGACGCCGTGAGACATGGCTTCGAGGATCGGGAACCCAAATCCTTCGTCGAGTGAGGGGTACGCAAGCATCTCTGCGTGTTCGTAGAGAAGATCGAGCGACGATTCGCTGACGCGACCGAGGAGGATGACGCTCGTCTTTCGATGCATGCCGAGACTGTCGATCGCGGATCGTACGTCTTCCATGTCGTCACCAGGACTTCCGGCGATGACGAGTCGAATCCCTGATTGTGCTGCCGCAGTGCGCGTGAACGCATCGATGAGCCGCGGGAAGTTCTTCCGTCGTTCGATCGTTCCGACGGAAAGGACATAGGGGCTGTCGGATCCGATCAGACTTGGAAGGACTCGATCGCGGACTTGTGAGGGCGAAGAGTCGAGACCTTTCGGTGGCGGTGAGCCGAGATGTACGACACGAACAGGTGCCGACGGAAAGATTGCACGCACGTCGTCGGCTGTTGCTCGAGATGATGCGTGGACAATGGCGCCTGTTCGAATGTTTCGGCGGAGGACTGCCATTGCCCTGTTGACCACAGCCGAACAGGATTCCGGATTGCGCAGTGCCCACGTGTCGTACACGGAGACGACTCTGGGGATACGAGCGGGAGGAACGACGTAATTGGTTCCGTGAATCACGCGTGCGGGTCGAACGAGTCGGTCGACAGTCGGATGATCCCAGTGTGCCCACGCTCTCATGGCCACCGCAGCGGGATACGGGAGGCGACGTGATCCGGGTCGGAGCGGGGCCCGTCGGCTGACGAGATACGGAATCACACTGATTTCAGAAGGTCGAGTCGCGAATTCCTGGAGAATCCCGTCAACCGCCCGGCCAACCCCTGTCATCGAGCCGTGCAGCGGGCCGGAATCGACGGCGACCGTGATCATCGAGCACAGCGTAGGTGGACGAACCGTAGTATGGGCTCTCGTCACCGATTCAAGGAGCAGTGAATGCCTCGAGCCTTCATCACAGGAGTGACAGGTCAAGACGGTCAGCACATGGCCGAGTTCCTGCATTCGAAGGGCTATGAGGTCTTCGGAATGGTCAAGGGGCAGAACAACCCCAAGGCAGAACTCCTCCGCGACGAGTTTCCGTATGTGAACGTCGTGCCGGGGGATCTTGCTGATCTGCCGTCGTTGGTGAAGGCGATCGAAGTTGCCCAGCCCGACGAGGTGTACAACCTCGCAGCGATTTCCTTCGTGGCATTGTCGTGGAACCAAGCCGAACTCACCGCCAATCTGACGGGCACTGGAGTGTTACGGATGCTCGAGGCGGTGCGTATGGTTGGCGGGGATCATGGGAACCCGATTCGCTTCTATCAAGCCTCGTCGTCGGAGATGTTCGGAAAAGTACGCGAGATTCCCCAGAGCGAATTGACGCCGTTCCATCCGCGTTCGCCCTACGGCTGTGCCAAGGTCTTCGGTCATCACATCACGGTCAACTACCGCGAGAGCTACGGCTTGTGGGCTTGTTCAGGAATTCTCTTCAATCACGAGGGCCCGCGTCGAGGTGTGGAGTTCGTGACCCGAAAAGTGACCAATGCGGCAGCTCGCATTCGACTCGGTCTTCAGAGCGAACTCGTGCTCGGCAATCTCGATGCAAAACGAGACTGGGGATATGCGGGTGACTACGTCAAGGCGATGTGGATGATGTTGCAGCAGGACGAGCCGGACGACTATGTGATCGCCACAGGCGAGACTCATACGATCGAGGAGCTCGTCGAGCTGGCATTCGTCGAAGCGGGAATCGGTGATTGGCGTCCGCACGTCCGACAGGATCCGAAGTTCTTCCGCCCTGCAGAGGTCGACCTCCTCATCGGTGATGCGAGCAAGGCGCGTGCGAAATTGGGTTGGGCTCCCGAAGTCGACTTCCCCGGGCTCGTACGAATGATGGTGCAACACGACTTGAAGGTCGAAGCGACGAAGGCGGGCCTGCCACAGGTGGTGTGACCGCCGTGGTTGTCAGTGCCCGCTCACGATTCGAGCGGTCGATCCGAAAGTGCGTCACTGAGCGAGTCGAGATCGACGGTCGCTCCTGAGTCGAGCAACTTTCTCAGCGCGGTCGCGAAGACGCATAGCGCAGCCACGGAACTTCCCACGAGTCCGATTTCGACTCGAAGGTAGAGATCGTCTGCAGAAAAAGCTGCTCCGAGAAGGAACGTCACCATTCCCACGAGCCAGCCGAGTCCGACAACTGCGTGACCGTGCAGAGCGATCACGGCCTGTGCCGTGGCCAGAGCGATCATGTAGATGGCGCTTCCCAGTGCCAGAAGCGTCAGAGTCCGTCGGTCGAGGCCACCGTCGTAGACGAGGTCGAGAACGGGAGGTCCGAGAGCGAATGAGCCGAATGTTCCGAGGATTCCGACTCCGATCACGACAATCATCAGCTGCCGGAAGCCACGTTTGAATTCGGTGAGATCGCCTTGGGCTGCGAGGCGAGCGAGCCGGGGCAAGAGCGCAGCTTGAACCGCTTGGAAGAGGAAGAGCGGTACGCGGGACAACAGGACGCCGTTACCGAAGCGTGTCACCTTCTCCGACTCGCTCGCATCGGCGAAGATGTCGATCGCGATCGGTCCGGCATTGACGAGACCTGCTCCCATGAGTGAGCCGAGCAGCAGCCAACCGAGGTTGGGCGTCACTTCTGACCATTGTGCGGGTGGACCGGGTTCGGTGTGGAGGCCGCCCGTGAGCCAGACGATGAAAACCCCACTCAGCGGGGACAGAGCGACGAGAAGGGCGTATGCGCCGACATTCTCCACACCTGCCTGCCACATGATGATTGCCCCTGCGACCCTGACGAATCCGTCCGCGCCCATGACGAGCCCGTAGGCAGCGAAGCGTCCTTGTCCCGAGCAGATTCCCCGAGCGAGGTGAGTCGGGGCATAGGAGAGAAATGCCACGATGAGGGCAGCGGTGACGAGTCCGTAACCCTCGAAGAACTCCTTGGTGGCGAACGAGTTGAGACCGGCCAAGAAGGCGACGATCACGCCGGCGATTGCCACTCCCAGAGGAACGATTCGCGAGACCACTGGTCGACCGCCTTGGCCGAGGGCGCGTCGGTGGGCCAGAGCCCGACCCATCTCTTGTTCGAGTGGCAAGAAGAAGCCAGGTGCCAGAACAAAAGTCGCGAACCACAGGGCCACGATGGGTTTGAAGTCGTCCTTGCCGAGTGCCTCCTGGCCGACCTTGAAGAACGCATAACTGGACAAGCCCGCGACGAGGAGCCCGCCGCCCACGGCGAGAGTGCCTTCGGGGAGAGGGGTCCGAGTTGCTTCGGAATCGACCGGAGTCGATTCTCCCGATGGAGATGAATCCACGTCTTTCAAGAGCCTTCACCCTACTCAGAAAGCCC
>JBJTGN010000046.1:0-3188 GCA_046093905.1 Actinomycetota bacterium | reverse complement strand
GTTCCATGTGGTCCCGATCGACGCTGATGCTGAGTGTGGGTGACCCGACCTGGGCCTTCAGATCGCGGGGCACACCCTGACGCACGATGTGTCCGTGGTCGATGATGGCAATGCGATCGGCGAGTTGATCCGCTTCTTCGAGGTACTGCGTGGTGAGGAGAACCGTCGTGCCCGCGTCGTTGAGACGGCGCACCTCCTCCCACAGGGTGAGGCCACGGGTCATCGGATCGAAGGAGCCGACGGCACGAAGAGCGAACCCGATGATGGCGGAACCGCGGCACCTGTACGAGGACACCGACGCCGATGAACGTCCCCGTCGTCACCCACAGCTTGGCGCTCACCAAGCGCAGCGTGCGCGGCAGGCTTCGCCAGCCGGCTGTTCTGGCACCGTCGTTCATCTTTCCGCTGTTCTGTGCCGCTCTCGGCTCGGCGAGTTTCAATCGCCTCGCCGAGGATCCGTACTTCCGCGAGAACATCGCGTCGTCGTTCCTGAATTACGCGGTGGCCGGAGCGGTTCTGCAGGGTGTGCTGTTCGCGTCCACGTCGGCAGCGGCCGACCTGGCCACAGACATCGAACAAGGATTCTTCGAGCGCCTGCTCGCGTCACCGGTGGCGCGCACGTCGATCGTGCTCGGACGGCTGGCAGGCAGCATGGTCGTGGGCGTCGTGCAGGTGGCGATCTTCCTGACGATCTTCGGAATCGCTGGAGCCCGAGTACACAGCGGGCCGATCGGCATCCTCGGACTCTTCGTGGGCAGTGCATTGCTCGGTTTGGCAATGAGCGCACTGATGGCAGGCCTGGCGATCAAGTCCGGAAGTCCAGAGGTCGTGCAGGGTGCCTTCCCGCTCGTGTTCATCTTGCTGTTCTTGTCGTCAGCATTCTTTCCGCGTCACTACATGACCGGTTGGTATCGGACCGTCGCCGATTGGAACCCGATGTCGCACATCGTCGAAGGCATGCAGAGTTTCATCAACCAGGATCTCCAGGCATCGCAGTTCCTGCGCTCCTGGCTGATTCCTCTCGGCATCGCAACCGTGAGCATCGCATTCGCACTGCGCACACTGTCGAAAAGGCTGGCCGCATCATGACCGTGACTGAGACACCATCGATTCGCTCGTATGCCGAGCGCGGAGGCCGATCCGGAGAGGCGATCGCGGTGACCGTCAAGCGGTCACTCGTACGCGTCCGACGCATGCCCTCGGCCTTCGTGCCCTCACTCGTAATGCCGGTCTTCCAATTGATCGCCTTCAGCGGCGCATTCGGTTTCGCCGTCACCCGACTCGGCATCCGCAACGCGCTCGATTGGTACGTTCCGTTGACTGCGATCCAGGGTGCAAGTTTCGGAGCCCTCGGGGTGAGTTTCGCCTTGATCAACGACATGCAGACGGGCTTCTTCGATCGCATGCGCATGGCCCCCACCCGTCGCTGGGTGATGGTGGCATCGCCATTGGCTGCAGCCATCGTGAGATCGTCGATCCCAGTGACGATCGTGATTCTCGTCGGATTCATCGGAGGAATGAACGTTCCCGGCGGAATGATGGCCATTCTCTGCGTGATCCTGGCTTCGGTGGCAATCGGTATCGCCGCTGCCGGGTTCGCCCTCGGCCTCACCTTTCGTATGCGCAACCTCGGCGCGGCAACGCTCACGCAGTTCGCCATCTTCGTCACGATCTTCCTGTCGACGTCACAGGTTCCCCTTGCCGCAATGGCAGGCTGGCTACGTTCCGTAGCCCGGGTGAATCCGATGACGAATGTGCTGCGTTTCGCCCGTCAGGGATTTCTCGGCGACGTCACCTGGGAGAACTCCTGGGGTGGACTGATCGCAATGGGCGCAATGCTCGTGCTGTCGATGATCTTCGCCATGAGCGGAATCAGGTCATACGAGAAATAGTCGATCCTTCAGGGAGTTCGCTCAGAAGCGCTTCGGACACCCGACACGATGTGAGATGCAGTGTCGAGCGGATCCGTACGACGCGCTTGGGCAGAGCCACGTCTCGCCCGCACATCGACAGTGCAGCTTTGATGCACGACTCTTCGTCGGGTAGCACCATCGGCATACGACCGCGACGCACGCCCGATGGACCTGCAGTGAAACAGTTCAGATAGGTCTTGGCCCAGTCGATCGATTCGGCGACGGCTACCGGAATGAAATCGGCGAGACCGATGCCCAGAACATTTCCAGCGGAGTTCTCCGTGATGCCGAGCAGAACGATCGTGCGCACGCGCGGAGAGTCGAGGTCCGCCAGTCCTTCGACCCAGAATCGCCCGGTCACATTCGGATCCATCGTCGTGCCGGAAATGTCCTTGCCGCCTTCTTCGACGATCAGAACGTCGACATCGTCGAACGGCAGGACCGGAATGAGTTCACGGGCTCTCACCATCAAGGCTTCTTCGGCTTGCGCACCCACATCAGCAGCACGCAATGCAGCTACTGACACCACCGAACCGGACCCGGACTCGACCGAGGCCACTCCCCCAAGCAAGCGCCCCGTTGCGCGCAGCGTCGAAATGCCCTCGAGGAGGCGGTCGCGCATCTCGATCGGGCCGCAGGAGTGGATCTGTGCGGCTCCGGGCTGTTTCCCGAACCCGACGACAGCCATCTTCGTGCAGCCACTTTCGACGGGACCGCGAAAACAGGTGTGTGGCTTGATCCGATTGACCGGCAGGATCACATCTGCCGACGCAGCATGCTCATCGAGGTACAGCGGCATCCCCGATGGCGTGCGCGCGACTTCGACAGTCGACATCGAACTGCGAATGTCGGCACCGACGGACTCTGCGGTGACCCCGAGGGCTGCGAGCATGTCGCGTTGACCAGCCGCAGTTCCTCCACCGTGACTCCCCATTGCAGGGACGACGAAAGGTTCAGCCCCAAGTTCGCGCAGCGCACGAATCGTGCCCCGTAGCAACTCGACGCGTCCTGTGAGTCCGCGACTGCCACCCCCGACGGCAACTGTCATGCCGCGACGGATGTCACCGACCAGAGTCGACACAACAGCTGCGCGGGCTGCCTCTTCCACATCGGCCACGGGTTCAGGTTCCACGATCGGGAGTCGGACATCGATCAAGTCGGGAATACCCACATCGGGGTGGAACGGAAGCTCGATTCCTTCGGCCAACTGCTGCCAACCGCGCTGGGTCATCTGCTCATCGTGTCAGATACGGACTCGAAGGGACACAATTGCAC
>JBJTGN010000045.1:0-3914 GCA_046093905.1 Actinomycetota bacterium | reverse complement strand
ACTGGATCCTGAGCGCGCAAGGCGTCGTAGAACGGATACGGATCGGCGCGAAAGGTTGGATCGAACGGATCGAAGACTGCCTTGGTCACAACGAACTCACTTTCCGAGAACATCGACGAGAGTGTCGATGATTCGATCGATCTGGTCATCGGTCGTCACGAACGGCGGACAGAATGTGTTCGTATCCGACCCAATCGCGCGAGTGATCACTCCTCGTTCCAACATGGCGTCGCGGACAGCTACGGGGTCCGTCTCTGGATGGTGGGCAATGGCCCAAACGCAACCCTCGCCGCGCACCGAAGCAACGAGAGCATCGTTCTCAATCGACCGTAAACCGTTCGAGAGCCGTGCGCCGATCGCAAGTGCGCGCTGGAGCAGATTTTCGTTTTCGAGAATGTCGAGGTTTACCAGCGCGGCTGCACATGCAGTGGGGTGACCGGAATAGGTGAAACCGGTGCGGAGGAAGAACGACTCATCGCTTTCGAGAACTTCACGGACTCGTGGTCCGATGACGATGCCTCCGAGTGGCTGGTAGCCCGACGTGACTGCTTTCGCAAAAGTGATCATGTCGGGCTCCACCTGATAGTGCTCGGCAGCGAACCACGATCCAAGTCGTCCGAATGCCGTGATGACTTCATCGAAGATCAGAAGTGCGCCGTGTTGATCGCATAGGCGACGAACGGACTCGAGATATCCCTCTGTCGGGGGGAACACCCCGCCTGCTCCCTGAAGGGGTTCGATCAGAACCGCTGCGACGCGGTCCCCATTTCGGGCCATCACCGACGCCAATGCCTCGACATCGTCAGCGGGCACCTGAACGACGTCGCCCACCAACGGGCCGTAGCCCTCGCGATTGGGCGGTATTCCTTGAGCGCTGGTACCGCCGTAGTTCGTGCCGTGGTACCCGCGCTCGCGCGAGATGATCAGCGTGCGTTCGGCGTTGCCTCGACGAACATGAGTGAGGCGAGCAATCTTCATTGCGGTGTCGACGGATTCCGAGCCCGACGATGTGAAGAAGATGCGACTGTCGGGTAGGGGACTGAGCTGTGCAAGTCGGTGCGCTAGCGACTCAGCTGGAGCATTCGTGAACGGATCGAAGGTCGAGTATGCAGCGAGCGTCTCAGCTTGAGTCTTGATCGCATCGGCTATCTCACGACGTCCATGGCCGACAGCGCAGTACCACAAGCTCGCCATGGCATCGATGTACTGCTTGCCATGAGAGTCGAAGACGAGAGATCCTTCACCGCGGACCAAGGTCACGAAGTCGGCCCGAGTCGGCTTGGCAAAGGGATGCAGAAATGCGGACACCATGAACTTGACGGTAGTTCGTCCGGGTGACCGGCGGTCTGACGGCACCGAAGTTGGAGTGAGAGGGCACGAAAGAAAATGAGAATAATTATCATTATGTGGTAATCTATTCCGATGCTTCACCTACCTACTTTTCCGATGCTTCACCTATCCGGTTCGAGGTCGAGACGTGTTACCGGGGCTCTTGTGCTGAGTACTGCTCTCGTTGCTGTGTCGAGTTGCTCGTCGGATGGATCCCCTGAGGCGGTCGATTCACGACCAACCGTCGTGGTCTCTAATGTCCTTCTCGGGTCAGTTGCTCAGGAGATCGTCGGTCCTGAAGCTGACGTCGTCGTCTTGATCCCCAATGGTGTCGATCCCCATCTGTATGAACCGTCGGCTCGAGACATCGAACGGCTCAACAATGCAGATCTCGTTGTGATCAACGGTCTGGGCTTGGAGTCGAGTCTCGAGGAGAGTCTTGCGGGTGTACGTGCAAAACAGATTCCGATCTTCGAGGCTACGGATCACATCGACACACACGAGGCACTCAAGAACGATGATCATTCGGAGTCAGAACTGCACGAGGGTGAAGTCGAGTCCGATAAACATGCCGACGAAAAGGTGGTCGGTGAACACGATGGACATTTGCATTCCGAAGACGATCCACATTTCTGGACCGATCCACGACTCATGGCCGACGTCGTTCGGAAACTCGGAGTTGCAATTGAGGATCTCGGACTGGACATCGGCGACAGCGCATCGATGCTCTCCGAGCGGTTGCTGACTTTCGATCAGGACATGCTCGACCTCGTCGAGACACTTCCGGCTGATCGTCGCGTTCTCGTCACGGGTCACGAATCCCTCGGGTACTTCGCCGAGCGCTACGGATTCGAGATCGTTGGCACGATCATCCCTGGTCTGTCGACGGGGGCGGAGGTATCTGCTGCCAATCTGTCAGCAGTGAAGGACGCGATCGATCGATCCAGGGTCGGGGTGATCTTCACCGAACTCGGTACGTCATCTGAATCGGCACGAGTTCTGTCCGATGAATTGGATGTCGAGGTCGTGGACATCTCGACCCACTTCATTCCCGAGGAGGCACTCCAACTCGGGGTGGGGGGAGACATGTACATGAAGTTCATCGAGATGCTCGTCACGACGATCGTGTCGGCTCTCGAGAAGTGATTCGTCTCGCATGATCGAACCCTTCCTCGATAATCAGTTCATGCAGCAGGCGCTACTGGCAGGAGTGCTCCTGTCTGCTCTGGCAGCGATTGTCGGAACATATGTCGTTCTCCGGGGCCTGGCATTCATCGGAGACGCGCTGGCGCATGGTGTACTGCCAGGGGTTGCGATTGCAGCGATCGTCGGAGCTCCAGTTCTGATTGGTGCAGGAATTGCAGCACTCACGATGATCGCTGGCATCGGTGCGATCACGACGCGGTCTCGCCTGTCCAATGACTCTGCGATCGGTCTTCTCTTCGTCGGTCTGCTGTCTCTCGGAGTTGTCCTGGTGTCGAGTTCGCAGCGCATCGCAGGGGATCTCGAGTCGATCCTGTTCGGCGAGTTTCTCGGTGTCGACAGCACTGACCTGATCATGCTTGCCATCAGTCTCGTCATTGCCGTTGTGATCGTCTCGGCGACGTCGAGAGCACTCCTTGTATCGAGCTTCGACGAAGACCTCGCACAAGCGATGGGATTCGGAGTACGAGCGCACTACTTCTTGCTTCTCGGACTCGTAGCTGGGACCGTGGTCGTCGCGTTCCAAGCGGTTGGAACCTTGCTGGTCTTCGGACTGCTGCTCGCACCTTCTGCGACCGGGGCGCTTGTTGCGAGACGGATCGGCACGATGATGGCTGTGGCGACAGTGGTCGGCATCGTTTCGTCGTACTTGGGATTGCTCGCGTCGTACCATTTCGGATGGGCGGCTGGTGCGAGTGTCGTATTGTGCGCTGTGTCGATCTTCTTCATCGTCCTTCTCGCTGTGCGAGCTCGTGACATGGTCGTTCGGAGGCAGTCATGACACTGGACCATGCTCCGAAGTCCTCGATGATCGTGTGCGCCCATCACCTTTCAGTGGGCTATGGAACGAACGTCGTCGTTGCCGGAATCGACACCGATCTCATGGCTGGTGGGTCGGTGGCGTTGGTCGGCTCCAACGGATCGGGCAAATCGACCTTGCTCAAGACCTTGGCCGGTCTGATACCTCCAATCGAAGGATCGGCGGAAATCCTGGGTCATGCGGTCGGCGAAACGACTGCCGAAGTCGCGTATCTCGGGCAGTACCACCGAAATGCGCTGTCGCTGCCGATGCGGGTCATCGACGTCGTGCGGATGAGTCGGTTCGATCAGCGATCCAGATGGCGGAAGCGTTCGCGCGTCGATGATGAATTGGTGGAAGAAGCAATGGATGCCATGCAGATCGAGGATCTCGCGCACAGACCGTTGAGGGATCTTTCGGGAGGCCAACGCCAGCGAGTACGCCTTGCCCAAGTGCTCGCTCGACGGGCGAGACTCATCTTGCTCGATGAGCCGACGACTGGGCTCGATGCGCCCGGTCGCACGGCGTATCTCGCTGCCATTGCTCGTGAAAAGGCTCGGGGGGCAGCGGTGGTCATTGCCAC
>JBJTGN010000044.1:0-5201 GCA_046093905.1 Actinomycetota bacterium | reverse complement strand
GTGACTGCGACACCCCCGTCAGGGGTCAATTCGCCTTCTGTGAGAGCGTCGATCAGCGCGAGAGTGAACGACAGACCAGCTGAGGGACCGCCGATCCGGTCGGTGTCGATCTCGATCTCGAATGGCAGGTCGACTGTTCTCGTGTCGCGAGCGATGAATCCGATCAAGGTTCGATCACCTTCGGGATCTGCCACGAGTTCGACATCCGCGGTGCGCTCGTCATCGGAATCGAACGACGTGACCGTCAATCGAGCAATGTCTCCCGGCTGCGCAACTGTCAATACCTCTGCGAGTTGCGACAACGTGTCGGTTTTCACCACACCGCTTCCGGACTCGCCGTCGATGATTTCGATCGATCGCACAACGTCCCCAACAGCGAGAGTTCGACACGCCCGATTCGACGGAGCATCCGCGGGACACAGGCTCGGATCGAATCCGGCAACCTGAGCTGGGCCCTCTTCGAGCTTCGCATCGAAACCGAGCCGAGACAGTGCTACGTACGCGGCGATCTCCTTGGCGGTCGACATTGCTCCCAATTGCACTTCACGATTCAACTGCGGATCACAGTCGCCGAATCTCTGCTCGCACGTCAGAACGTCCACGTAGGGATCGATCCACCCCATGAACGATTGCAGCGGATTGACACGTGTACCCATCGCTGTGACGAATCGAATGCCGTTCTCGGCTGGAAACACATCGACATCCTCGTCGGAGATGCGAATCCTCTCTCCGACCGATTCGGCACGTCCGGGAGCTGATTCGTATCGCTCGAGTGGCCACACCATTGCGACGAGAACTGCGCCAATGATCAGGAACGACACAGTTGCGAGGACTGTGCCGATGACGTGTGCTCTGAACGACGGCGCGACCAGGTGGCGGGCGACTACCGTTTCGTGTTGCGTGTCACTCACTGAAATCTCCGTCCGCGTCGCCATCGTCACGGTTCTCGCACTCGTGGCACTCGTCGCCATCGGTTGGCGCCGATCGGCTCCAGAATACCCTCGGCGTCCGAAGCCTCAGGGGGCAGCTCGGCCAACGACCTCGGGCGACACACCATCACGTCACGGAGCCTTCGAGATCGAACATGTCGGACGTCTCACTACTCGCAAAGTATTGGACCTTGTCGGACTCGGCTCGATTGCTGCATTCGTTGGAATCATGGTGGCTCTGCTGACAGCCTCGATCATTGCTTGGATGGTCACCGCATTGTTGAATCGCTTGTGAACGACCGCAACCCTTTTTCCGACGAAGAAGAAGTCGAACGTCTGCATATTGCTGTCGTCGTTGCCGGACATTCAGGGGACGTCGATTTCGTTCTCACGTATCTCCATCATCCACAGGGACGAATCCGCGCCTCGGCATTGAATGCTCTCGAGCGCCTCGGCCGGCTCGACGACAGCGTTCTCACAGCGAGCGCTCTCGATCCCGATCCTGCGGTGCGCCGACGCGTCGCAGAGATTGCGTCACGTCACACGGCAGTCGACCTCCTCCCGCTGCTCGGCGACGCGGATTCACTCGTTGTCGAGATGGCAGCGTGGGCATGCGGTGAACAGATGCAAACACGCGACGACACCGAGTTCGAGGACGCACACTCGGACGTGAACGGCGAAGTTGATCCAGATCGTCGTGAGCGCGTCATCGATCGTCTGATGGCGTTGGCTGGTGACCACAAAGACGCTCTCGTTCGCGAATCTGCTGTCGCTGCCCTCGGAGCGATCGGCGATGAGCGCTCGCTCAGCGCTGTTCTCTCCGGCTGTTCCGACAAGCCGGCAATTCGTCGACGAGCTGTTCTGGCTCTCTCGCAGTTCTCCGGACCCGAGGTCGATGCGGCTCTCCTTCGCGCTCTCGAAGATCGAGATTGGCAGGTCCGCCAAGCTGCCGAAGACGTACTCGGACCCGCGGCACAATCAGTTCGTGGCACCTTCGATGATGAGGAGCACTCCGAACAGGACGAACAGGACTGATGCTCCTATTCGAATGAATCGCTCTGGCAGGCGTTTGCCGAGATGAAGTCCGATCACGATGGCAATGCCGTCAGCGGCCACCATCCCGAGAGTCGACCCGAGCCAGGTTCCAAAGATTCCCTCTTTCGCCGCCAGAGTGATCGTGGCCAACATCGTCTTGTCGCCCAGTTCGGCGAGGAAGAATGCAACGCTGGCAGCGACAACAGCATTGCGCTGGCGACCTGAAGAGTCCTCTGCCTTTGCGAGTTCGTCGTCGTCGAGCGAATCACCGCGCAATGTCCAGGCAGCGAAGATCAAGAATGCACACCCAGCGATGATCGAAATGGTGTCGGTCGGAAGACGAGAACCCACCGCTGCTCCGAGACCAACACTGATTGCGTGTGTGAAAGCGGTGGCGATCGTGATGCCAATGAGAATCGGCACTGGTTTGTATCTCGCAGCGAAGGCCAAAGCCATGAGCTGGCTCTTGTCGCCCATCTCGGCGACGAAGATGACACCGAAGCTGAGGAGGACGGCGTTCAACATAGGACCCGGCAAATGTACAGTTGAGACGCATGGGGGTAACAATTCACCGCGTGCACACGTCGACCCTTCCAGTCGACGACGATCATCCGTATCGAACCGGAGCTTGGCGTCCTCAACACATCGAGTACGACGCAACCAATCTCTCCGTGCAGGGTTCGATTCCTGACGATCTCGAAGGCGTCTACCTGCGCAACACGGAAAACCCGCTCCACCCCAATTTCGAGCGCTATCACCCGTTCGACGGTGACGGCATGATCCACATGATGTCGTTCTCGAACGGTGACGCTGTCTATCGAAATCGTTTCGTTCCAACTCGAGGTTTGGCAATCGAAGCCGCTGCGGGTTCAGCCCAGTGGTCAGGTCTCGCCGAGTCTCCGCTGAAGGCGCCGCGTTCGGACGGTTGGGGAGCACGCACACGAATGAAGGATGCATCGAGCACCGACGTCGTCGTTCATGCAGGACTTGCCCTCTCCAGCTTCTACCAGTGTGGTGATCTCTACCAGATGGATCCATTCACACTCGAAGATCGTGGGCGCGCAACCTGGAACGGAAAGTTTCCATCGTGTGGTGTTTCAGCCCACACGAAGGTGGACGAGAACACGAACGAGTTGCTGTTCTTCAACTACGAAACGACTGCCCCCTACATGCACTACGGCGTCGTCGACGCCAACCATGAACTGGTGCACTATGTGCCGATCGAACTGCCAGGTGCTCGACTTCCTCATGACATGGCCTTCACCGAGAACTTTGCGATTCTCAACGACTGTCCATTGTTCTGGGATCCCACTCTGATGTCGCGCGGGATCTATGCCACGACGTGGAATCCCGACATGCCGACGCGTTTCGCCATCGTCCCTCGTCGGGGTTCATCATCCGATGTGCACTGGTTCGAAGCTGATCCGACGTATGTCTTGCACTGGATCAACGCGTTCGAGCAGCACGATCACGAGGGCCACTGGGTCGTGCTCGACGGGTTCTTCCAGTACGACCCATCCCCGTCGGTTCCGCCCGACGCCGATCTGAACACCCGCATGTTTCGATTCCTCGATTTGTACGCAATGAATTCGAGACCGTACCGATGGAGATTCAACCTCACCACCGGAGAGACCCGCGAGGGACCTCTCGATGATCGTGTCACCGAGTTCGGCATGACGAATGGTCGATATCAGGGTCGTGATTACCGCTTCTACTACTCCGTCGTTCCTACACCTGGTTGTTTCCAGTTCGACGGGATCACTCGTAACGACCTGCACACCGGATCGACTGAGACGTACATGTTCGGTCCCGGAGTCTTCGGCAGCGAAACCGTGATGGCTCCTCGTCCCAATGCAACATCGGAAGACGATGGCTACTTGGTGACATTCGTGTCGGATGTTCCGAATGACCGCTCTGAGTGTCTGATCTTCGACGCGCAGTCGGTGTCGTCGGGACCCATCTGCCGTCTGGAACTTCCCGAGCGAATCAGCTCGGGAACACACGCATGTTGGTCAACGACCGAGGAGCGTTCGTAGGAAACCCTTCGATCCCGACTTTGTGGCGTTCGCTGCGTTTCCCGTCTCATCGCATCGGCAACGATCCGCTTTGAGAACGTCGCCGAGAACCTGCTCGACATGGGCTCCACAGCCGGCCCACGTTGGCTTGCCGCACTGTTGACAGGTCATTCGTCTGCACATACCCCGTAGGGTATCCTAATCCTCCCTCGAAATCAACAAGGCCCCCAACCAACTCTTGGTTGAGGGCCCAGCCGATGACGTGTCGACGGTGAAGGACTACTCGCTCAGCGACCGTACTTCGGGTAGTCGTCCGTCATGAGCATGACGTACGCATTGAGATCGACCATGAAGCGGTGCACCTTCAGGAGAGCGTCGAACAGTCCCTTCGGATGCTTGCCGGTGATCAGAATCGCGAACCACGACACGACCGTTGCGATGACCCCGACGAGCAACACGAGCATTGCAAGAATCGCTGCGGGAATGACAAGGATCAGCCGGAAGAAGTTGGACAGTCGGCTCGCTGACTTCTCGTACTGGAACGAGTAGGTGGTGGGCTCGCCATTCGGCTCCGGGCCGATGTTCGGCCACTTGTCGAACATCAATCCCTCATACGAACTCACCCGGGCGGCGTAACCGAGCCAAGCGTTCTGCAGCTTCCACATCTGCTCGTTGCGTCCGCCAGTGATGATGATGACGAACCACTGGAAGAACGTGAGAACTTGCACGAGGTAGTTCCACGCATTCGAAATCACCGAATGCGGAATCACCAGGATGAGCCGAAACAAAGTCGACAGGCGACTCCGCTCGGCCGTGTACGAAATCGAATATTCAGGTCTGGACACAATTACCCCCAATTAGGTTGCCCAGTGTGTGGCAACACTGAGACGTTAATTCGCTCGCTCGAGCAGGTCAATATCCAACGAGATGAGCCATCGATGAATTCTCCGTCGTCAGGAGGAAGCGTATGGGCGGTCAGCAGTGAGGCTCCTGACTGACTAGGGGGTGGCGGGAACGATACGAGTCGTCGAAGATCCCCGGCAACGCAAACCGTCAAGAGTGCCAAACGCCCTGCCCAGCCGTTTACTCGCTACGGAAGTTCAGCAATTGTTGATTTTTCATTCGTCGAGGACGACTTTGATGGCTCCCGTACCAACTGTGCGTGAGCCACCCTCACGGGCCGCCTGGCGACCACTGCGTTCGATCAGCAACTTGTACGCGA
>JBJTGN010000043.1:0-6928 GCA_046093905.1 Actinomycetota bacterium | reverse complement strand
GCGTACATTCATAACCCTCTCGCCGAGTTCGGCAGCCGACGTACTGGCGCAGTCAATATGTCCCGGCTGTTCTCGACACACCCGGCCACTGAGGAGCGAATCCGTCGCCTGCGGTCCATGTGAGGTCACGCAATTCCGTGTCGTTCCGAATTATCGACGACAGTCAGAACCATTCATGACGAGCCGAAATTCGTGACATCATTGTCTCCGTCGGCGGAGATGTTCCCCGCCACATGTCGAAGGAGAGATGATGCGCAAGGTCACATTGCTTATTGGTGCGGGCGTTCTGATCGTAGGTGGATGTGGAGGCAGCGACAGTTCGTCATCTGCCGATAGTCCGCTCGTTGAGGCACTCTCGTCGGAAATCTACGCGGAGAGCGCAAGTGGTGTCAGCACCGAAGAGGAAGCTACGTGTGTGGCCGGGTCGATTGTGACCGGCATCGGTCCCGAGCGACTGGAGGAACTCGGCATGACGGTCGACAATGTCGGTGACATCGAGGACTATCAATTCTCCGATGACGAGATCGATGTCATCGTCGACTCACTCGTCGGCTGCGTGGATGTGAAAGCTGCTCTTGCTCAAGAGATGACGAGTCAATGGGGTGGTGAAGGGGCCGAATGTGTGGCCGAGAATCTTAACGACGATTTCATCCGAACGATCATGGCTGCAGCCCTTCGCGATCCTTCGGCGGAGATGCCCGATGAGTTCTTCCAAACCTTCTTGGACATTGCCGCTGAGTGTGACCTTCCGATGAACTGAGTCCTCTGGACAGTTCCCTCGATCAGGGAAAAAGACCGAGACCCATCGGATCATCAGTCGATGCGTTCGCCTCCGGCTCGTCGGGGGCGAACGCCGCATAGCCGTCTCGTTCGAGGACGTCAGCGAGTTCGGGACCACCGCTTTCGACGATGCGTCCTTTGACGAGGATGTGCACCCGATCAGGCTTCAAGTCTTCGAGCAGTCGGCTGTAATGGGTGATCACGAGCGCCCCGAGGTCGTCCGTCTGCGTTGCATCCATGACCCGGCGAGCGCAGTCGCGAAGAGCATCCACGTCGAGTCCGGAATCGAGTTCATCGAGAATTGCGAACTTGGGCTTCAGGATCGACAACTGCAATGTCTCATTGCGCTTCTTCTCTCCTCCGGAGAGGTCCACGTTGACTGCGCGTTCGAGAAGCCTCTCGTCGAACCCGATTCGAGCAGCTTCGGAACGAACAGTCGATTCGAGAGTAGAGAGATCTTCTGAACGTCCCCGACCGCGCAATGCCTCGGAAAGAACATCGAGGACTCGCACACCGGGAACCTCCGTCGGATATTGCATGATCAGGTGCAGACCGGCTGCTGCCCTCTCCCACGTCGGTCGACCGAGCATCTCGACGCCGTCGAGCCGAACCGACCCTGCGCTCACCGTGTAGCCCGGCTTGCCCATCACAATTGCCGACAACGTGCTCTTTCCGGCTCCGTTCGGCCCCATCACGGCGTGAACCTCACCTGACTCGATCTGCAGATTCACCCCTCGAAGAATTTCCTTACCTGCAACAGTTGCATGCAAGTTTTCGATGACGAGGGAGCTCATGACGCTCCTCCTGAGATGACGACCGTGTCACCGTCGATCGAAACGGCGTACACGGCAACCGGCTGGGTGGCCGGCAATGTGTCGGGTTCGCCAGTCACGAGACTGAAAGCACTTCCATGCTTCGGGCATTCGAGCTGCATCTCTTCACACCACACTTCGCCGTCACTCAAGGACACTGCCGCATGACTGCAGGTATCGGCGATCGCAAAGACACGCTCCTTAATGCGGACAACAGCAACGGGAACACCGTCGACATCGACACGCGTGGCGGTTCCCTCTGCGAATTGAGACAAGGTGAAAGATGCACTCATGACTCGGCTCCAATCGAGAGTTTGTCGGCCACTTTCTTCCGCAGACCGACTGCAAGACCACCAACGGGCAATTGATCGAGCACCTCGTCGAAGAATCCGAGAACGACGAGCCGCTCTGCCACATCAGGGTGGATACCTCGGCTCTCGAGATAGAAGAGCTGATCTTCGTCGATTGGTCCAACGGTTGAGGCATGACTGCACTTGACATCGTTCGTCTCGATGTCGAGGTTCGGAACACTTTCGGCCCAAGCTCCCTTGGACAGCGTCAGGTTCCTGTTCGTCTGAAATGCCGAGGATCCCTTTGCTTCTTTGTGGATCTTGATCAGACCGGTGTACACGCTCTTTGCCTGGTCCTGGATCGCGCCTTTGAACAGAAGATCACTCGTGGTCTTCGGAGCAGCGTGCTCTTGACACGTTCGAAAGTCGTGCATCTGCTCGCCACCTGTGAAATAGATCGCGATCTGGCGCGTGTTCCCGGCCTGACCAACGAGCCGCGCCGACGTACTCACTCGGGCATAGTCACCGCCGAGGGCGACTGTGGCGAGCAAAGTATCCGAATCCCTGTCTCCGCTCGACTGCTGTGACGCGATCTCCCACGATGCATCACCAAGTTCATTGATGCCGAGATACTTCACCCGCGCTGCCTTGGCTGTGCGAACATCGAGCGCCGGAACGACGAGAAGTCTGCACCCATCCGGGGACACGAATCTTTCGACAACTGTGACTTCGGAATTCTCTCCAGCGTCGATGACGAGTCGCGGGAAGTAGGCCGCACCCTGCTCTGAGAGATCGTGGGTCACGATGATCGCTTGCTCGAATACCGTGTGTGCCTTCGTCGACACGATGACGACATCCATCAATGCCAGGTTCAGATCATCGAAGAGGCTGGCGCGGTCATGATTGCTCGAATCGAACAAGTCCGTCCGTACTCCGTCGGGCAAAGCTTCTCCGCGTGCGACCTTCGTGATGGTCACTCCCGCGGGAATGTTCTCAGCTGCAACAGTCGATGGGCACGCCGCTGGGCTGAACTCCTCGATCGACAACTCCGAGATTCGGCTGTATCGCCAAACTTCTTCTTCAGGGGTGGGGAACGGCGCCGACTTCGCCCGCTCGAGCGCGGACCGGCGAACGTTGTTCCATGATTCGCCGAGGAGTGACGCCACGTCAGCGGTGAGAACGGGCACGGCGAAATACTACTACCGAGATAGGAGAAATTCACCCACGTGTACCTTTGTCACCGAGTACCGAGAATCGCAGGGATCATCGTGGAGGTACTCGAGGTCACGCTGCTCGGTCCGTCACGCCCGAGGTGGACCGTTGTATCCGTCGAGATCAATCTCGACGTCGTCGGAACCAACGCTTCTTCTTCGCCCGCTCCGCTTCGACTTCTGCAAGCACCCGAGCACCAACGGAGTTCAAGATGTCCTCGGCCATGTCGAGCACCGCTGCCGCGGACCCGTCGTCGAGACCTGGGGGTTCATCAGGCGTCCGGGGCGTCACAAGTGAACCGTAGGACCACCCTGCATCCATGCGAGGTGCATAACCCGAACAGTTCTCCGGACACCGCCACGGAGCCTCGGGTGCGAGATCGAGGTTGCACTTTCGAACCGTCTCGCCTGACGAGTACGTCCGGCTCTCGAAGTTCTTACAGTCTTGACGCATCGGCATCAGCCGACGGAACCTTCCATCTGGAGTTCGATCAAGCGACTCCATTCGACCGCGTACTCCATGGGCAAGGTGCGCGTCACCGGTTCGATGAATCCGTTGACGATCATGCCCATGGCCTGTTCCTGAGAAAGGCCGCGACTCTGGAGATAGAAGAGCTGCTCATCTGCGATCTTCGAGACCGTTGCCTCGTGACCGATCTGCGCATCCTTCTCCCCGACTTCCATGTACGGAAGCGTTCGGCTTTCGCTGTTCTCATCGAGGATCAATGCATCACACTGCACGTGGCTCTTGCAGCCGTAAGCGCCCTCGTCGACTCGCACGAGGCCGCGATAGGTGGTGATGCCCCCGTCCTTGCTGATCGACTTCGACACGATCTTCGATGAGGTCTCGGGAGCGGCATGAACCATCTTTGCGCCGGCGTCCTGATGCTGGCCGGCTCCTGCATATGCAACGCTCAGCACTTCGCCCGTGGCCTTCGGTCCGACGAGGTAGACACTCGGGTACTTCATCGTCAGTTTCGAGCCGATGTTGCCGTCGATCCACTCCATGTGTCCCTCGGCTTCGACGCGCGCTCGCTTTGTCACGAGGTTGTAGACGTTAGGTGACCAGTTCTGAATAGTCGTGTAGGTGACGCGTGCACTCGGCTTGACGATGATTTCGACGACTGCCGAATGGAGTGAGTCACTCGTGTACACCGGGGCTGAACAACCTTCGATGTAATGGACCTTCGAGCCCTCATCGGCGATGATCAACGTCCGCTCGAACTGACCCGCGTTTTCGCTGTTGATACGGAAATACGCCTGCAGAGGCATCTCGCACTCGACACCTGGCGGAACATAGATGAACGAGCCACCCGACCATACGGAACTGTTCAATGCAGCGAACTTGTTGTCTCCGGGTGGGATCACGGTGCCGAAGTACTGCTTGACGAGTTCGGGATACTCTCGCAGCGCAGTGTCCATATCGCAGAACAAGATTCCCTGAGCTTCGAGATCCTCGCGGTTGCGGTGGAACACCACCTCCGACTCGTATTGGGCTGTCACGCCCGCCAAGTACTTGCGCTCAGCCTCGGGGATTCCCAACTTCTCGTACGTCGCCTTCATCTGCTCGGGAAGATCATCCCATTCGTCGACCTGAGCATTCGCCGGACGCAAGTAGTAGAAGATGTCCTGGAAGTCGATGTCGGGCATGTTCTCGGCGAACCACGGGGCCATCGGCTTCTTTTCGAACAACCGCAGGCTGCGCTCGCGGAACTGGGTCATCCATTTCGGTTCGCCCTTCCACCACGAGATCTGGTCGACGACGGCCTTGTTCAGACCCTTTTCCGGGGTGAACGCATATTCGACGTCATCGCTCCAGCCGAGTGAATACTTGCTGAGATCGAGATCGAACGAGGTCATGGCCTGCTCCGTTGTCCAGTCCCCGAAGGGGAATTTGCACTACCGGCATAGTAACAATTCATCGATCCGTTTCTCACGTCGGGATCGCATTTTCGGTGCCTGCGGGACTCCGATACTCGATCAGGCCGAGGCCCGCAACTCACCTGCTGCAGGCATCTCGATGAAGATGCACTCACCCGGACACGCCTCGGCCGCATCGATCACGGCTTGATAGTGGCGCAGGGGCACCCAAGCCAGGCTGCCTGAGCCACCCGGATCGTGCAAGGCCCGACCTTCCTCCGCGACGTAGGCGATCCCATCTTCCAATTGGACGAAGACATCGGGGCAGTGATCGAGACAGAGACCATCTCCTGTACAGAGGTCTTGGTCGATCCACACACGCACGCCGAGACGATAACCCTGGCTCCCCCGATCGAGACGAGGCACACGGGCGAATTTCTTCGTCATCTCCGTCACCCCCGTGGGCCACACCGACGAGCGGTCGTACCCTCATGCGGGTGTCCACGACGCAACCGACTCCACCCCAAGTGCCCCATGAACACACTCGCCCTTCGGGAGTGGTGAACGATCCGTTTCATTGGCTCGCAGACCGAGACGACTCTCGCACGATCGAATACCTCGAGGCTGAGAACACGCACACGTCGGAATGGTTCTCGAATCACACCGATCTCGTCGAATCGATCTTCAATGAGATCAAGTCGCGTATTCAGGAAACCGACGAGAGCGTTCCCGTGTTCAAAGATGGATGGTGGTACGTCTCGCGAACCGTCGAAGGAAAGTCGTATGCGATCCACTGTCGAGGACGATCACGTGAATCGGCAACCGAACATGTGATCTTGGACGAGAACGAACTCTCGCTCGGACACGACTATTTCGCTCTCGGAGCTTTCGACATCAGCCCCAACTCCCGGCTGCTGGCGTGGTCGTTCGACGTCGATGGAAGCGAGCACTACACACTCCGTATCCGCGACCTCGAAACTGGCGAAGACCTCGACGACGTCATCTCCGACACGTCAGCTGCTGGCACTGCGTGGAGTGCGGACTCTTCGACTCTCTTCTATGTGACTCAAGACGAGCAAGAACGGCCGAATGCTGTTTGGAGACACCGACTCGGTACCCGTCAACTCGATGACATCAGGATTCACGTCGAAGACGACGAAAGATTCTTCGTCGGCATCGACTCGACCCGCAGCGGTGACTGGGTGGTCATCGGTGCCGACTCCAAGACATCGAGTGAAACTCTTCTCATTTCGGCACACTCGCCAGAGGATCCTCCTCGACTCGTCAGACCTCGAATGCCCGATGTCGAGTACCACCTCGATCACTGGGGTGACCGATTCATCGTTCTGACCAACGATGAGGCACCAGATTTCCGTATCGCCACAGCCCCTCTCGATGACCCTTCGAACTGGTCGGACTTCATCGCACACGTCCCCGGACGGAGAATCACACGCGCGGACTGCTTCGCCGACTTCATGATGATGCACGAATGGACCTTGGCCCAACCGAGATTGCGGATCATCGGTCGTGACGGCTCGGATTCCGTCGTGCAAATCAGTGACGAACCCCACGATGTCGATCTCGACAGCAATCCCGAGTGGCAATCGACCACGGTGCGGTATTCGACGGAGAGCCTCTCCACTCCAGGAAGTGTCTGGGAGATCGACGTCGACACTCGCGAGAAGTCGCTTCTCAAGCGAACCCCGACACCCAACGTGGATCTCGATCGCTACGAATCTGTGCGGTATTGGGCCGAAGCGAGAGATGGAACACAAGTTCCCTACGACGTGATCCGTTTACGGGGTGAGTCGAGTCCCGGACCATGTCTCGTCTACGCCTATGGAAGCTATGAGATGTCGATGCCGCCCTGGTTCAGCGTGGCTCGACTTTCTCTGATCGACAGGGGTTGGAGTTGGGTCCTCGTCCACCCGCGCGGTGGAGGAGAACTCGGGCGTCAGTGGTACTTCGACGGCAA
>JBJTGN010000042.1:0-1072 GCA_046093905.1 Actinomycetota bacterium | reverse complement strand
TGTTGAGCGCGGTCAGGTTGTTTGCAAGCCTGGCTCAGTTACACCACACACTGAATTCGAGGCATCTGCTTACATCCTTTCAAAGGATGAAGGCGGTCGCCACACTCCGTTCTTCAACAACTACCGTCCACAGTTCTACTTCCGTACAACTGACGTGACCGGCGTTGTAACCCTCCCATCCGGAACTGAAATGGTCATGCCTGGCGACAACACTTCGATGTCGGTCTCGCTAATCCAGCCAGTTGCGATGGAAGAAGGTCTCCGCTTCGCAATCCGCGAAGGTGGCCGCACTGTCGGTGCAGGTCGCGTAACGAAGATCAGCAAGTAGTTCAACGCTCATAGTTTGACGCTCGAGTGGGGCGGTGACCGCCGCCCCACTCAAAGCGAAGTTTTGAAATAGCAGTTCAAGAAGAAGAGAAGAAAGAGGAAGCGAACATGGCGGGACAGAAGATCCGCATCAGGCTCAAGGCCTATGACCATGAGGTGATCGATACCTCGGCGAAGAAGATCGTCGAGACTGTCGAGCGCACCGGAGCAACGGTCGCAGGTCCAGTTCCCCTGCCTACTGAGAAGAACACGTACTGCGTGATCCGCTCTCCTCATAAGTACAAGGACAGCCGCGAGCATTTCGAGATGCGCACCCATAAGCGCCTAATCGACATCATCGACCCGACGCCAAAGACCGTCGATTCGTTGATGCGTCTTGATCTTCCTGCTGGCGTCGATATCGAGATCAAGCTCTAAGGAGAACTGAGATGACAACTTCCCAATCTAAGGGCAGCGCGATCAAGGGGATCCTTGGCGTCAAGCTCGGCATGACTCAGGTCTTCGATGAGAACAACAAGGTAATTCCAGTTACCGTTGTCGAAGCTGGTCCATGCGTAGTTACACAGGTCCGCACCCTTGAGAAGGATGGCTACGAAGCTGTTCAACTCGCATTTGGTGCGATTGATCCTAGAAAAGTTTCCAAGCCACAATCTGGTCAGTTCGCTAAAGCTGGTGCGACACCTCGTCGTTATGTCGGCGAAATCCGCACCGCAAGCGCAGCCAATTACACCGTGGGCCAAGAGAT
>JBJTGN010000041.1:0-1361 GCA_046093905.1 Actinomycetota bacterium | reverse complement strand
ACTTCAAGCCGAACAACTCGAGCCGCCGGCGGTCGACACTGCCTCTATAGCAGGAGGACGGAACCGTGGCGGGTAGGCCGCCGTTGCGGATCGGCCAGCACGGCAAGATCACTCGCCAATATCTTGGCGGAGGTATCTGGTTGGCGCGCTGCAAATTTCGCGATGTCGACGGAGTTACCCGGCGGGTCGAGCGCCGCGGACCAGCCGACGAATTCGATAAGCACGGCAAGCGTGCTGAAGATGCCTTGATAGAAGCTTTGCGTGATCGGCAGGCGCCCAACGATGCCAACCAGGTCGACCTGGACACGAAGATCACCTTGCTAGTGGATCGATATCTAGACCGACTATCTGAGGACGGGCGTTCCCCTGTCACCTTGTCGACCTACCGCTTTGCAGTGCGCAAGCTCTCCAAATTCATCGCGGGGGTACGTGTCGGAGAGTCGACACCGGCCCGAATCGATGCCGCGCTTCGCTCAATGCGAACTACCCACGGCCCGACGATGGCCCGACAGAGCAAGACCATCTTGAAGGGTGCGCTGCAACTCGCAGTCATGGCCAATGTCTTGGCTACTAACCCAGTTCGTGACGTGCAGCCGATTCCACTGAAGGCTCGGCCCAAGAGTGCCCCGACCCTGACAGGCGATGAGGTGAGGCAATTGTTAGCGAATGTGCGCGCCTCCGAGTACTGCCAGGAAAAGGATCTTGTCGATCCCATCACCATCTATGTCGCCACAGGTATGCGACCGGCCGAGCTTCTCGGACTGCGATGGGACGACTTCGATGTTGCCGCCGCAACGCTTACTCTCACCGGCAACGTCATCAGGGTTCCCGGCGAGGGCTTGCGCAGGAAGGAAAACCTTAAGACGGCGGCCAGTCGCCGCACGATGCGCCTACCCACTTTCGCGGTCCAAACGCTCCTTGAACGCAGGAGGAAGCCATACCTGGGCGAGCAGGAGATTATCTTCCCCTCGATGGCTGGAGGCACCTTCCGCGACGCAAACAACTACTCCAAGCAGTGGAGGAAAGTTCGCGACGACCTCGGCTTTCCGGATGTCGTTAGTACAAGCTTTCGCCGAACACTGGCGACGTTGATAGACGACGCGAGGGGCTATCGCCACGGATTGGCGCCGACCAGCTCGGCCACACCAAAGTGTCAATGACCCAGGACCACTACATGGCCCGCGGGAGGGTCCACGAAGTCGTTGCGGACCTGCTCGAGAGAACCATTTCGGACGAATAAAGGTCGAGCCCGCCCTGCCTGTGCGGCGAAAACCTGCTTTGAAGTAGGGCGGGCGGGGCTCGAACCCGCGACCAACGGATTATGAGTCCGCGGCTCTAACCAACTGAGCTACCGCCCCCTG
>JBJTGN010000040.1:0-2257 GCA_046093905.1 Actinomycetota bacterium | reverse complement strand
CTACAACGTGGTGCTGGACCCGTCGGAGAGCAACGATCTCGCCGACGTCGAGACCGAGCGACTCGAGCGGATGAAGCAACTGTGGTGGGAACAAGCCCGTCTCCACGGCGCGTTGCCCCTGCAGGCGCGGCGGTCGCTCGCCGGACGACGGCCACCGGGGCCGATCGGGGACACGATCCTGCTGCGACAGGGGGCGGCGCCGTTGCCCGAGGCGAACGGCCCCTTCCTGCATCGGCGGGTGACGCGGTTCGCGGCCGACACCTCGTACGCCTCCGGCGGCGAAGGGGTGCTGATCGCCGCCGGCGGCCGGTTCGCCGGCATGTCGCTGTTCGTCCGTGAGGGTCGCGTCTGGTTCGTCTACAACTACATGGGCCTGACCGAGCACGAGGTGAGCGCACCGGTGTCTCCCGGTCGTCATTCGCTGGTCGCCGAGGTGCGACTGATGGACGAATCGGCGATCGCCCAGCCCAACCCGCGCGTGCCCGGTCCGAGTCGCATCACCCTCTTCATCGACGGCGTGGCCGTGGACACCACCGACATCGAGAAGTCGTTGCCGGTTCGGTTCACCATCGCCGGTGAGGGCATGTGCTGCGGGTACGACGACGGGACTCCGGTCTCGTCGCGTTACGCCAGCGGGTTCCGGTACCCGAACACGATCCACGGCGCGTTGATCGACGTGAGTGGCCGAGAGTTGCGCGATCTGGACGCCGAGTTCGAGGCGGCCTGGGCGGGCCAATAGCAGCTGCGACGGTCACGGCGCGATGGGACGACCGGGGTAGTTTTAGGACCATGGGATTCCTAGTCGCCCTAGCATCTCTTGCCGGCGTAGCCGTACTTGTTTGGCAAGTACATTCGGCCCAAACGTCTGACCTCATGCGGTTTTTCGCTGAATACAACGATCGTTATGACCGAACGGTGAGTTCAATTCCTCTGTCGGTATTTCTCGATAACCGACCCTCCAAGTTGGATGAGTTTGACTCAATGGGTCAGAGAGAATGCGTTGAGCGCGCCGTGTATGAGTACTTCGCGCTGTGTGAGGAGGAACTGAACCTATTTGGAAAACGATCGTCTCGTAAGACCACGCATCGCTTTGGGCATCGGAAGTCGTGGGATTCGGTGCGCGTTGAGTGGGAGTCTGGCATCAAGCAAAACATGCGGTTGAGCCTCTTCCAAGATTGCTGGAAAAGGTTCGAAGGTCGATTTTTGTGCATTTCGAAAATAAACGAAGCTGGCATCACTTCAGTTCAATTCTGCAAGCTTCGGTGTTTCATGCAAGAGAATGGTTTCGTTACCAGTTCAGACGGCTCGAGTTGCTTCGGCTCGTCCGACTAAAACCATCACATCGCCGATCAGGAATGGTCCGACGTTCTCGTGCCATTGAAGTAGTTTTGAATCCCGTCGGATCCCTACTACGACGAGACCGGGATGCAGTTTCATGACATCACGTGGGGTCTTTCCCAGAACTCGCGAGTTTTTACTAACGACTATCTCTTCTACGATCATTTCATCTCGACCGAGGATTGCCCCTTGGACGCCATCAGCACGCGCTGCGTGGGCGAGGTGTTCACCCGCGCTTCGGTACACCGGCACCAACTCAGTTGCTCCTGCGGCAGTGAGGCGACTTGTCCACTCCGAGTCGAGAACTCGAGCAATTATGCGGACTTCTTTGTTGATCAAGCGCGCGGTACTAATGACGACGAGGTTGTCGGGATCCGAGAGAGCACAGATTACGGCCGCAGCGCGTTGAATTCCTGCTCTTTCCAAAGTGTCAAGATCTCTGGCATCTCCTGCAACAGGTATAGCTCCGATTGATTCGATTTCATCCGAAATGTGGGGTTCAACATCAATGACGGCAACTTGCTGTCCGCTGCTCAAGCCAACTTCAGCCGTTGAGCGTCCGACTTTGCCGAAGCCAATGATGATGAGGTGATGATCCAAGTGTCGCTGCAATTTCGACCTCCGCTTTTCGGACCTGAGTTCAGAGAATGATCCCGACATCAGTAATGCCGCAAGTTTGGCTGTGACAAACGCCAAAACCACGTATCCCCCGAGAATGACGCACATCGTCCAGATGCGGCCGTCGGTGCCCAATTCGCCAACCTCACCGAAGCCAATTGTCCCCATGGTGATCCATGTCAGGTAGATCGAATCAAACACACTTAGGTCGGTCACGACTAGGTAGCCGAGGACCGAAACAATCGTCATTGACAGTGCAAGTACGCCCGGCCACTTCATCTGAGAACGCACGATTTTGAAG
>JBJTGN010000039.1:0-4042 GCA_046093905.1 Actinomycetota bacterium | reverse complement strand
GTGGGCCCACAGCGTCGAGGTCTACGACGACGATGAACTCGTCGGCGGCGTGTACGGGGTGCACATCGGCAGGTTCTTCGCTGGTGAGAGCATGTTCCACACCCGCACTGATGCATCGAAGGTTGCTCTCGTTGCTCTCGTCGGATTGCTGAAGGCAGCGGACTTTCGACTGTTCGACGTTCAATGGACGACTCCCCACCTCGTGAGTCTCGGAGCGGTGGACATCCCTCGAGCCGAGTATCTGCAGAGGCTCAGCGATGCACTGATTCTGTGATCTTCCGACAGACTGAGGTCATGGCCGAGCCCACAGAGACACAGCCCCGTCGCGACGATCCGTGGTTGATGCGGACATATTCGGGTCACTCGACCGCCGAGGCATCGAACGAGCTGTACCGAACGAACCTGGCCAAGGGCCAAACAGGCCTCTCGATCGCCTTCGATCTGCCCACTCAAACCGGATACGACCCCGATTCGCCAATGGCGTCGGGTGAAGTCGGAAAGGTGGGTGTGCCCGTCGCACATCTCGGTCACATGCGCACTCTCCTCGCCAGTATTCCTCCCGGACAGATGAACACGTCGATGACGATCAATGCGCCTGCGGCATGGTTGCTCGCCCTCTACGTTGCGAATGCCGACGAACAAGGTGTCGATCGTCGACAGTTGCGCGGAACGACGCAGAACGACATCGTCAAGGAATACCTGTCGCGAGGCACGTACATCTTCCCTCCTGTTCCGTCGCGTCGATTGATCGTCGACATGGTCGCTTGGTGTGCCAACAACACACCGAAGTGGAACCCGATGAACGTGTGCTCGTACCACCTCCAAGAGGCCGGCGCGACGCCCATTCAAGAGATTGCGTACTCGCTTGCGACTGCGGTGGACGTCCTCGATGCGGTACGCGAATCCGGTCAGGTTCCCGAAGATCAGTTTCCGCAGGTCTTCGCCAGTATTTCCTTCTTCGTCAACGCAGGAATTCGCTTCATCGAAGAGATCTGCAAGATGCGAGCTTTCACGGATCTGTGGGATCGAGTCGGTCGCGAGCGTTACGGAGTCACTGACGAAAAAGCCCGCCGATTCCGCTACGGCGTGCAGGTCAACTCCCTCGGTTTGACCGAGGCTCAACCCGAAAACAACGTGCAACGCATCGTTCTCGAGATGCTCGCTGTGTCGCTGTCGAAACGAGCGCGTGCGCGATCGATTCAGCTGCCGGCTTGGAACGAGGCACTCGGCCTTCCGAGGCCGTGGGATCAACAATGGAGTCTGCGTATGCAGCAGGTGCTCGCTTACGAAACCGACCTCCTCGAATACGCCGACGTCTTCGACGGCTCCCATGTCGTCGAGTCGAAGACGAAGGACATCAGCGACCAGGCGTGGACAGAGTTCGAAGATGTGTTGTCTCTCGGAGGTGCATTCGAGGCCGTCGACGTTCTGAAGGGTCGACTCGTCCGTTCCATGGCTGAGCGGACCCGACGCATCGAAAGCGGCGATCAGATCGTCGTCGGAGTGAACAGCTACACCGAGTTCGAACCATCACCCCTCGGCGGTGAAGGAAACATCGTGAAGGTGGACCCCGATGTCGAACGGCAGATGATCGAAGACGTTCGAGCCTGGCGATCATCACGCGACAACACAGCTGTCGAAGCCACCCTCGACGAACTGAAGCGCGCTGCAGAGTCCGGCGACAACATCATGGAGCCTTCGATCGCACTGGCGAAAGCAGGTGGAACCACAGGTGAGTGGGCTGCCGTTCTTCGCAGCACCTTCGGTGAATATCGCGCGCCGACCGGCGTTGCGGCCGCCGTGGGCAAGCGCCCCGGCGAGTTGGCAGCAGTTGCAGATTTCGTGCGCACCATTGCCGGCGGACCTCCGAAGTTGCTGGTCGCAAAACCCGGTCTGGACGGTCACTCGAACGGTGCCGAGCAGATTGCGGTTGCAGCACGCGATGCTGGAATGGAAGTCGTCTACTCGGGCATTCGACTCACGCCCGAACAGATTGCTGCTAGCGCACGTGACGAGGATCCCGATGTGATCGGACTGTCGATCCTGTCCGGATCACATCTCGCACTCGTCCCGGCAGTTCTGGCCGAACTCGAAAAGGATGGCGTCGACATTCCCGTTGTGGTCGGCGGCATCATCCCCGAAGAAGATCGACCACGGCTTCTCTCACAGGGAGTTCGCGCCGTCTACACGCCCAAAGATTTCCAGCTCGGCAAGATCATGCGCGACATCGCCGAAATCGCTGCGGCGAACCGCTGAGTCAATTCGACATCAGGCTGCTTCGGCAGCAACCCACTTCTCGAGCGTTGGGCTGCTCTCGAAGCTGGTGATCAGCGCATAACGCGGCGCATCACCGGGATGTACGACGACGTGCCACAGGCGTTGGGTGTCGACGATGAAGCGAGAGCCCTTGGGCAGATGCACGCGTCGCTCAGTCGATGGATCCGGCAGACCCTCGGCATCGTTGTCCATCAGCAACATGTAGCTGTCCGGCTGGTGGGTCAGTTCCACCCACGTCCTCACGACCCAACCCTCGTTTTCTGGATTGAAACGGTTGTTGTCGTCGCGGTGGATCGACCGCATGGCCGTCTCGCGATCTTGGGGTTCGAGTTTGATGATGCGCACCCGGCCGAAGTTCGCTCCGACCGCGTCGACGTAGGAGCGCAACGTCGGTGCAAGTTCTGCGTTCGACGTCCACAAGGCGTCCTTGTCGGTCTTGCCCTTGTCCCAGAATCCTCGACAATCGAGTTGTCCGTCGGCCGATGCGAGCGGAGCGAAGTTGGTGTCTCCACCGCTCTTCCAGTCCATGTACTCGAGCGGTTCCCATTCCGAGGCGGGAACGTCGAGCGGCATCGGCTTGAGCATGGCAAAACCGGTCTCGCGCAGGGCATCCATGCGGTAGTGACCGGTGTGGAGAGGAATCTGAACGGACCAATGGTCTTTGGTCGGCCAGAACGGCGCTGTCGTGCCTGTCGTCATGTCCGCAGTCTACGAAGTCTCCCCCAGGACGGGAAGGCGCGAACGACCCAGCAATCAGGGGGCGAAAGTCCCCGTTGGGTTCTTCGGATTGGGCACTCTCAACACTTGGCCCGCCTGAATCGAGTCGTATTCGTCCTCGGCAATGTTGTTGTAGGACGCGAGAGCAGCCATTGTCACACCGAAGGCTTTGGCGATTTCGAAAAGCGTGTCGAAACGCTGAACCGTGTATTCGATCTCGACGGCAGCAGTTGTCGTCGTCTGCATGTCGACCGGCACGGACCGAGGAACTGTTTGCAGGATCGGCAATGTGCCAATTGCGTTGGGATCGCTACTGGCACATGCAGCAAGACCGAGGATTCCGGACATCACTGTCGCCCCGATGACTGCCTGCGCCGATCTCCTCACGTTCGTCAGAGTACGGCATGAATCGGTCTCGAACCACGCGCTTCGATCAAGACGGCCGGTCACTCACGTATTCAGCAAGTTCGGTGAGGTGAGTCTTCACGGCGACATCGAAGGGAACGACCTCGAGGGCCGTCAAAGCTTGCGTCGTCAACCTCTCGATGGTGTCTTCCATGTCCTGGAGCGCCCCCGTGGAGACGATGATCTCCTGCACGACACGCACAGTGTCGTCGTCGAGCGCGTCTCGACCGACGCGATCGAGCACCTCCATCTGTGCTGGGGTTGCGCGCTCACATGCTCGTGCCAACAGCGGAGTCGGCTTTCCTTCTCGCAGATCGTCACCGACCGGCTTGCCCGTCACGTGTGTTTCTCCGAATGCTCCGAGAACATCGTCCCGCATCTGGAACGCATCGCCGAGAGGAAGCCCGTATGCGCTCAGGAGCGGGAGCAATTCAGCCTCACGTTGCGGTGCTGCAATCATCGCGCCGAGATGGAGAGGGCGTTCGATCGTGTACTTGCCGCTCTTGTAGCGACAGATCTGTTCGGCTTTGTCGCGACGTCGTTCGCGATGTGCAGATCCCATGAGATCGAGCAGCTGACCCACATTGAGTTCGATTCGCAGTTCGTGCCAGATGCTGCGCGCGCGATCGGACGCACCATCGAG
>JBJTGN010000038.1:0-4306 GCA_046093905.1 Actinomycetota bacterium | reverse complement strand
CGAAGGTGCTCGAGTCGCTGGACGGGTAGGTGACGGTGACGCGGATCATGGGCGCGAAGGATAGGGCGCGGGGGTTCCCTCGATCGACTCGTAGAGACGGTCGATGCGTGGCCGAGTGATCAGCGTGTAGGTGTCGGCGATGGCAGTTTCGCGGTGCGCAGCCTGGGCTTGCAGACGTGCCGGATCGAGAACGACCTTCATGAAAGCTTCTCGACTCGGGAACACGTTGAAACGAATCTGATCCCAGGTGCGACCGTCACCCATGATCGTTCCCTCGACGTTCATCCATGTGGCGATGCGGACGCCGTGGTGCATGGCGATGTTCGCTGCGTGATCTGTGTAGGTGGCCATCTCGGAACGGCGTTCGTCGTCCTTGAACTTGATGACGTGGATCACAACGACATACGGATCCTCTGCAGTCGGCGGGTGAGGCACTTCGCTCCAGGTGGGCGCGCTCGCAGGAAGGCTCGGGACGGGCATTGGCAGACATCCGGCGACGATCGTCTGGGCCATGCCGGCTTCCTTGTGGGCGTGCAGTTCTTGGAAGTCGGGACGCTGCTGCATCTCGATGAACGATCTGCGAGTCGGATACTTGACGATGCCGACGCGATGCCAGGCCGGTGTGTCATTGAGAAACTGCGTGTCGACATCGGCGAAGAACACGGGCTCGGCGCCGATCGCAGCGAGAGGCCCGAGTGGCGCGTAGCGGTCGTCGGCTTCCCTGCCGCTGATCGAGCTGTCACGGCCGTCGCCGTAGTCGGCGGTCTCGCGGTAGTGCATGAGGTTGACCATCGAGATGGGGCCGTCCTCGTCTGCGGGAGTGCCGGCCAACTTCATGCCGTACTCGTAGTTCACCTGTCCGTAGCGGACGGATTGACCAGCGACCTTTGCCATGTGCGTACCCCCTGAGAATGTGTCACACAGTCTGCCACGTTCTCGGACGTGAGTCGGCACACGTGTCCACATCACTCCGATGATTGCTGAGGAAATCAGTTGTTGGACGAATTCGGGATCGACCTGGACGACGTCACCGCTGTCGATCAAATCCTGGATCATCTGCCGCACATGTCCATGAATCGCAGAGAGCTTCTGGCGTTGCGATGAGAATTCGCATGCAGCTGGAACCCGCTCGTTCCTCACATAGAGACCACGCACGTCCTAGGGGAATTCCAGAATGTGTTGGAGGCGGAGCGAAAGTCTCCAGCCCTTTGTGGGGCGGTGTCAAGGGTTTCCGCCAGTTACGCGTTTTAGTGATTTCGGTTACGAGCCCGTTGTGAGAGTGGCGAGTCAGTTCGTGACAAGTGGCAGTGGCTCCATGCCCAGGGCGGTCCTGAACGTGTTGTGGTAGTGGTGCAGCGGTCGTTCGTTGCGTCCGTAGATCACTTCCGCCAGTGCGCCGCTGTTCGCAGTGGTCTGTTGGCTGGCGCCCATCACATAGTCCTCGTCGCGGATGATGGCGGCGAACATCTGGGCAAGTGTCTTCTCCTGCTCAGCGCGCGCCTGGGCGCCCTCGGATGATTCGGTGACGCCCTTGCGTAGGAAGAATGTGATGCAGCTCGTGTGACGGCCGGGGTTTCCTTCCTGCGGGTAGATGCGGATGAAAAAGCACCCGTCAACTGTCGGCAGCAACTGCACGTTTGGGAACAGGTAGTACGCGGGCAATGTGGCAACGGCAATGTTCCACTGCTCCTTCGGCAGTTTGCGCATCTTGTCGATGGCACGCCGGCACAGCAGGAACCGGTGGTTGCGGCCGAACGTCTCGTAGCAGGAGACGTTGCCGTGGAAGCCGAGGTTGATCGTGTTCTGGTGCAGTGCGGGGAAGTGGTACGTCTCGCCAAAGGTGTCGTTTGCCAGTTTCCAGTTGCACGCCACGTCGTAGTTGTCGCGGTCGGCGACAACCAGTTCATCGAGCTTCCATGACGCGAGTTCCTCGGCGAATTCCACCGTGAGCAGGCTCTCCACGTCAATGACACCGTCGGGATCCGGGTGCACGAAGAGAAGCCCGTGCTTCTCAACGGCTGGCAGGCGGATCAAGCCGTGGCACGAGGTGTCGATGTCGCCGAAGTGGTCGCGCTTCGGCAGACCCACCAGGTCGCCGCTGTTGTCATAGGTCCAGTTGTGGAATCTGCAGGTGAAGCGGCGCGCGGTACCGCGTTCTTCCCCCACCACCAGTGCACCGCGGTGGCGGCACGCGTTCACCATGGCAACGAACGTGCCATCCTGCTCGCGCGTGGCGATTACGGGTACACCGAAATCACTGATGGTGAAGAATGATCCCGGCTCGGGCAGGTCACCCGACATCCCGATGATCTGCGGGTGATGGCGGAAGAACGTGTCCCACTCTCTCGCCGCGAGGTCGGGATCGGTGTAGGCGGACGTGGGGTTGCGCCTGATCCCGCCCTCGTCGATGTTTGTCCCAGCATCGAGACGCTCGAGCATCTCTTCGATCAGGCGGATCTGCACCTCGTGTTGCATGGCGTTTTCCTTTGCTTGTCCGGCGGGAAGTGGAAACTTAGAGTATTCTCTAAAAACATGGTTGGTCAAGAGGCACCTGCTGGAGCCACCCCCGGCCGGCACGACCGGAACAAGGCGCGCCGCCGCGCGGCCATTCTCGACGCCACCCTCGCTCTGCTGCGGACCACGCCCATTGACAAGGTGTCCATCGAGGCAATAGCGGCGCAGGCAGGGGTCGCTCCCGCCACCGTCTACAACCTCATCGGTTCGCGGGACCAACTTCTCCTCGCCTGCGTGGACCGCGTCATCGACTCACTCATTGATGATCTCGTCCGGCTCCCTGTCAACGATGACCCGATTGCCTCGGCGGTGCGAATCGTCGAGGGATCGTGTGATGCATTCATCAATGATGGTGACGCATTCAGGCAGATTGCCGGAGCGGTGAACGGAATTGCACGTGGCGGAAGGTCGATCTCATTTGACCCGGCACAACTTCAGATCACAGCGATGCGTGCCGCCCAAGAAGCAGGTCTCCTGCTCAACGATGCCGACCCGGTTGCTCTCGGGCGCCAGGTGTTCCTCTCGTACAACGGTGCATTCTTCGCATGGGCCGCTCGTCAGTTGACGGACGAGGGATTTCGTGCCGCCGCTCTTCATGGACTGTGGACCGTATTGGTCGCGCACGCGACAAACGTCAACCTTGACAATTTTCGCAAACGTGCCACGGACGCAGCCACCCGACTTGTTGTGGCGGGATACGGAACACCAACAAACTGAGTCGGAGGTTCTCCCTCTACCGTTTCAGTTTCTCAGAACTAGCCAAATACCCCGTTGGCTCGGTGCTCCGGGCGAGTTTCGCGGGCCGGCTCCGCCCCCGAATGTGTTGGACGCCCAGAGCGAGATGGCAGTGAAGTTTGACAGGCGGCGGGTCCGATGTCGCCTCGAGAATTCGAAGGCGTGAAGCAACTCTGTCGAGATCCAAGTCGAGCAGAGCGATCAGAATCCATCGGTCTGTGAGGAGGCGAACATGAACTCTGGAAAGGCTCTTGTGTTGCTCGTATTGGGGGTGAGCGGTGTCGGTTGCTCTGCCGAAACCACCTCGTCCAGCGAATTGGATTCGATGTCTTCGGAATCAGTCGTCGAACTCACTGATACGACCGAGATGTAGGTGACCAGTGCACCTGCTGTCGTGGAACGTGTCGGTGTCACGCTGAACTGGCGGGGAAGCAGTGGGGGCAACGTGGTCGCCAACCCGCCGATCCTGGCATGTGGTGCAACGAGCGGTGGAGTGCAGTCGTGCACGTTCCCCAAGGGTGTGGAAGTCGCGCTGTCGGCTGAGCCACTTTCGGGTTCCCGCTTCATCGGCTGGGGTGGAGCGTGTGAAGAAGCGGGGTCAGCTGACACGTGTGTCGTGACCTTCGGTGGGGAAACAACTATTGATGTTTTCTTCGACTGAATGGGATGCCATCCGCTGAGGCACGTTCAGCTAGGAAGTGGGACTCCAGTTCTGGATGCGGTAGGGGCAGCGTTGCTAGCGGACGAGACTCGTGTGGAGATCGCCAACCGTCACGTGCCAACTACCAACTGGGACTTGGAGGTGTGTAGATCAAAGCCTCTGGTGTACCGAAGGGGTGCTTGGGCGTTCGATCAGTGCGAGTGGCGCTGGCGTTCCATCAGACTGCACCAGTCCCATGTGTCTCCACCCATGGCTGACACCTCGCCGAGCATCTCGCTGACCATTGCGGTCACGGGGAGTGGCACGTTCATCGCTCGAGCCTCGTCGAGTACGAGACCGACGTCCTTGCGCATGAGCGTGGTGGAGAACCCGTAGTTGTATTCACCGGCCAGCATC
>JBJTGN010000037.1:0-1216 GCA_046093905.1 Actinomycetota bacterium | reverse complement strand
CACCGGCTCGATGGCCGAGCGTTGGAAGTGGGGGTCGTTCGTGATCTGGGGCTTCTTCTGCGGTGCTGTGTACTACCCGCTGATGGCTGCGTGGACTTGGGGTGGCGGCTGGCTGTCTCAGACATGGAGTTCCATGGACCTCGGTGCCGGATACGTCGACTTCGCTGGTTCGGGAGTGGTTCACGCCGTCGGTGGTGTCGCTGCTTTTGCCGGAGCCAAGGTGATCGGAGCACGTATCGGCAAGTTCGACAAGGATGGCAAGCCAAGGGCAATCCCCGGACATCACATCCCGATGGCAATGCTCGGAACGTTCATCCTTCTCTTCGGATGGTTCGGCTTCAACGCTGCGTCGACATTCGCTGCGACGGATGTGCAATTCGCTGTGGTCGCAACAAACACGGCAATTGCTGGTGCCTTCGGTGCAGTGACTTCCATGTTCTGGATCACCAAGCGTGCCGGCAAGCCCGACCCGGGGATGATGGCCAACGGCATGCTCGCAGGTCTCGTAGCGATAACAGCACCGTGCGCTTTCGTGGCACCCTGGGCGGCCGCTGTCATTGGCACGATCGCTGCGATCCTGGTGATCGAAAGCGTCTTCTTCGTGGAGCGCAAGTTGAAGTTGGACGACCCCGTTGGTGCGATCAGCGTCCATGGCGTTGGAGGAATCTTCGGCGTGCTCTGCGTCGGCATCTTCTCGAACGGCTCGTACGGAGCAGGCTGGAACCTCTCCGACAGCTCGGGAGTCGAGGGAATCATCAAGGGAGATTGGGGCCAGCTCGGCGCCCAAGCTCTCGGGGCAGCGGTGATCATCGTCGTTCTCGGTTCTGTCGCCTACACCTTCTTCAAGACCCAGGATCTGGTGTCCAAGAAGATGGGCAAGGGCGGAATCCGCTCGAAAGCCGAAGACGAAATCATCGGTCTCGATCTGCCCGAGATGGGTGTGTACGCCTATCCAGAGTTCGTGAAGAGCTGAGCCGGATCACAGGAGAGATACAAGATGAAACTCATCACAGCAATCGTCAAGCCATTCAAATTGGATGACGTCAAGGACGCCCTGCAGGCATCAGGTGTGCAGGGAATCACCGTCAGCGAAGTTCGCGGATTCGGACGCCAGGGAGGTCACAGCGAGACCTACCGAGGTGCCGAGTACAAGATCGACTTCGTCCCGAAGGTGCGACTCGAACTCGTCGTCGAAGATTCAGCAGTCGACTCGATC
>JBJTGN010000036.1:0-6196 GCA_046093905.1 Actinomycetota bacterium | reverse complement strand
GTCGAGAGCTGCCGAGTCGTGTGTGTTCGTCGAGAACGACAGTCGAGCACTGACGGCGATACGCCAGAACCTGCGAACGCTCGGCCTCGAGGGGAGATCCCACGTCGTCTCGGGTCGTGTCGAGACACTGACCGCCTCCTCGACACAGATGTTGACGTCGTCGCACGGGCGAGCGGATCTCGTTTTTGCAGACCCCCCGTACGGGTACGAAGGATGGGACGAATTGACTACCCGGCTGGCATCGATCGTGGCCGAGGATGGGATTGTCGTGCTCGAGAGTGGTGCGGAGCTGGAGCCCGCCTTCGCCGAGTCGTCGGTATGGACCGTGATTCGATCGAAGAGATACGGGCGGACCTGGGTCACTTTTCTGCAGCATTCGGACGCCTTCACAGATTGACGGCGCGAACCGGTACGGTACTCATCGCATGGACCGCTCTTCGGCGCTCACAGCGCTCTACCCGGGCAGCTTCGACCCGTTCCACCTCGGCCACCTGGACATCATTCAGCAGGCTGTCGAACTGTTCGGTTCGGTCGTCGTCGCGGTCATGCACAATCCGCAAAAGCCATCGGGTCTCATCGACCTCGGCCATCGAGTGGAGTTGGCGCAAGCATGTCTGGCGCATCTGCCCACAGTCGAGGTGCGCGCACATCCCGGCCTCGCAGTGGATGCGGCGATCAATGAGTCAGCGGACTTCATCGTCAAAGGCCTGCGGAATGCGACGGACTTCGACGTCGAACAGCAGATGGCACATACCAACTTCGCTGTTTCCGGGGTCCGCACCGTGTATCTGCCGTGTCGGTCGGATCACGCATTCATTTCCAGTCGCTTCATCCGAGAGATCGCCCATCATGGCGGCGATGTGTCCCACATGGTTCCTGAGCCAGTACGCCATGCGTTGGCGGGTATCTTTGGGGATCCCCGCGAGCGCAAGACGGGACGAGGTTCATGAGTTACAGGTTCGACGACTTCGATGAGGACACCGGGTCCTACGACCGAGTGGTGAATGAACAGACCGGTGACTCGGGAGTACTTCTGCGGCGCGCCATCGACATCATCGCAACCGCTCCCAACATGCCCTTGTCGTCGACGCCGCGAATCGATCGCGATGAAATCATCGAACTGCTCGAAGAGGCGCTGCATCGCCTTCCTGACGAACTCCGCCAGGCGCGGTGGATGCTCAAAGAACGAGACGAGTTCATTCAGCGGACTCGACGAGAAGCCGAAGAAGTGATCGAGGCAGCGAAAGTCCAGGCCGAACGCTTCGTTCAACGTTCGGAAGTCGTGCGTGCCGCTGAGCAGCGGGCCCGACAGATTGCCGAGGCGGCAGAAGACCACTCTCGTCGCACGAAACTCGAGACCGAAGACTTCCTCGACCAGCGCCTCGCAAGTTTCGAGATTCTCCTCGACAAGTTGTCCAAGACAGTTGCCACGGGCCGTCGGCGTTTGGCCATCGGTCAGCGAGGCGATGATGACGCTTCCGATTCGCACGAGTCGGACACCATCGATGAAGGTCGAGACGATTCCGAGGCGATCTTCTTCGACCAGGACGATACGTATTCCCGTTGAGGCCCTGAACGGTCGGAGAACGTCATGGCAAAGAGCGCCTTCAAGATCAACGCTTTCGAGATGCTGCGGCGTCCCGGCACGGTCAAATCCATTCTGATTGCCGTCGATCCAGCGATTCTCGATGTGGACGATTCCCGGATCGTTCCCGGTAGTGAAGTCGACATCGATCTCACATGTGAGAGCCTGAGCGACGGAATCGTTGTCAGAGGCCACGTTGCGGCGAGCTTCCACGGGGAGTGCCGTCGGTGTCTGAAGCCCATCGTGGCTCGAATCGATGCCGACGTGAACGAGTTGTATCAAGTGACCGTCACGGACCCCGATGCATTTCCCATCGAGGGGGACCAGATCGACCTCGTACCGATGGTGCGTGAGACGATTCTCCTGGAATTGCCCGATGCGCCTCTGTGCACGGTCGACTGCGCCGGACTGTGTGCGATGTGTGGAAAGGACCTGAACGAGGGTGGGTGCTCGTGCCCGCGAGAAACCGTCGACCCTCGTTGGTCGGTCCTCGATGCGCTGCGCGATCGACTGCCCGAATAGAAGTCGGTGGGATCTCGGTCCCGTTGCGCCGCTGCTGGTGCCAGCTGCAGTGGTGCTCAGGAAGGTCGGGTCCCATCGTGGGAACTGGGTGTGCAAGCAGGTCGAGAACCGCTAGTCTTTCCAACCGTAACGAGGAGATGTTGCCGTGGCAGTTCCGAAGAGAAAAAAGTCGAAGATGAAGGGGCACAGCCACATGGCTGGAGCCTGGAAGCTTGCCGCTCCTTCGCGCAGCGTCTGCCCGCGATGCAATTCGGCGAAGGTTCCTCACACCGTCTGCAAGACCTGCGGCTGGTACAAGAACCGCGTCGCAATCGAAGTCTGATCGTCGCGTTCGTGCGATTCGAATTCTGATCCCTGGTCGCCGCCTTCACGAGTGATCGACACTGTGCTGATCTGACATGACACTCCCTGTCGCTGTCGATGCCATGGGTGGCGACTTTGCGCCGACCCAGATCGTTGCTGGTGCGCTCGAGGCCGATCGACTCGGAATTCCCGTCGTTCTCGTCGGGCCAGACGATCTCGAAGGTGCAGGACATCTCGAGGTGATCCCTGCATCAGAAGTGATTGCGATGGACGAGGATCCCGCCTATGGGGTTCGTCGCAAGAAGGATTCGACCCTCGTGCGCGCCGCCGAGGCTGTGCGAGACGGTCGTGCGTGCGCAATGATTTCGGCAGGCAATACGGGAGCCACCATGGCGTCGGCCCTGCTGCGGATGGGACGAATCAAGGGTGTGAATCGCCCGGCGATCGCAACGCCGATCCCGGTCCCTGGCGGGACGCACACCGTTCTGCTGGATGCAGGTGCGAACACCGAAGTTCAAGCTGAGTGGCTGGTCCAGTTCGCTCTCATGGGGTCGGTGTATTCGCGACATCGGTACGGCATTGCTCATCCCCGAGTGGGGTTGCTGTCGATCGGAGAAGAACCGGGCAAGGGAGACACCTTGCGCAAGGAAGCATTCGAACTTCTCGAAAATGCTCGCGGAATCGACTTCATCGGCAATGTCGAGGGACGTGATGTGATGTCCGACTCCGTCGACGTTGTCGTCACCGATGGGTTCACAGGCAATGTCGTCCTCAAGACACTCGAGGGCGGGATGAAGACGTTGGTCAAGGCCTTGATGGCAGCCTTTTCGGCGAAGGACGAATACAAAGTTCACGCCGATGCGCTGTTGCCGGCTCTCCTTCCTCTCTACGAAACCGTTGATCCGGAGTACACAGGGGGAGCGATTCTTCTCGGCGTGGACGGTGTGTGCATCATCTCGCACGGTTCCTCGTCATCGAAGGCCATCGTCAACGGCATCAAGGTGGCCTCGGAAATGGTCGAGCGCAACATGGTCGACGAGATTCGCCAGGCGATCGGCCAGGCCTAGGGCGAATCATTTCGCGGGCGCGTCTCTAAGATGAGGGCGCTCACACGGCGCCCAATCCGGTCTCAGCCGGGCGCCATCGGATACGGAGGACATCGTGCCCGCAGAAACTCATGTTGTCGACGGACCTCTCGATCGTCAGGCAATCTTCCACATCGTTCGCGACCAGTTGGTGGACATTCTCGAAATCGATCCGGCCAGTATTTCTGAGGGACAGTCCTTCAAAGACGATCTCAACGCGGACTCACTCGCACTCGTCGAATTGGTCGACGCCCTCGAAGAGGAACTCAGTGAGCGAACTGTCGGGTTTCGCATCGAAGACGAGGATCTCGCCGACCTCAAGACCGTCCGTGATGCGGTCGACTTCGTCTACGCCCACGTGATGGCTCACGGCTCGGGTCGCTGAATCCATGGCGTCCCGATCTGCGGGGCGCTCGTGGGGTCCGCTGTCGAGGAGTGGCCGCCGTCGACGGGAGACCTCGGACATCGGCGCGTGGACCCTTGCCGTTGCGGGTCACGAGTTCTCCGACAAGAGTCTTCTCGATCTGAGCCGTTCGCACAGATCGTGGTGTGCCGAGCGCAAGGGTCTGCCGAGTAACGAGCGCCTCGAATTTCTCGGCGATGCGATCTTGCAGTGGGTCATCACGGAGTGGATCTACGTCCAACACCCGGATCAGAGCGAAGGGGTACTTTCGGAACTTCGCAAGTCTCTCGTCAACACCGAGACCCTTGCCGATACGGCGCGCCGAATCGAACTCGGTCAGTGGCTCTTGCTCGGGGTGGGAGAAGACGCAGCGGGAGGCCGCAACAAGGCTTCGATTCTCGCCGATGCCCTCGAGGCGTTCATCGGGGCGCTCTACCTCGACGGTGGATCCGAAGTTGCTCGGAGATTCGTACTCGACCTTTTCGAGGAACAGAGCAGGGATCGTCTCCATCGCCTCGACGAATTCGATGCGCGAAGTCATCTGATTCGAGTCTGTGTTCGCGAATATGCGCGCCCTCCCAAGGTGGAGATTTCCTCGCGTGGGGCGGCTCACGAGCCGATCTTCGATGCCGAAGTCGTTGTCAATGGAGAAGTCCTGGGACGGGCGGAGGGAAAGACCAAGAAAGCAGCGGCCCAAGCAGCATCGTCTCTCGCACTCATGGCGCTCGAAGAGCGCGGTGTCGACACCGGCCGTGCCTGAACTTCCCGAAGTCGAGACTGTGAGGCGAGGACTCGAAGTCGCTTTCGTCGGACGCAGAATCGAGCGTGTCGAGGTCGGACGTGAGAGAAGCGTGCGGCGCACATCTCGAGAGGAACTGACGGAGCGATTGACCGGGCAGATGGCGATCGATGCGCGCCGCCGCGGAAAGTACCTTCTGTTCGCATTGGATTCCGGAGATGAATTGATGATTCATCTGAGAATGAGCGGCCAGGTCCTGATCGCCAGCTCCGACGTTCCGAGGCCGCCGCACTGCCACGTCGTATTGACTTTGGGTCCTTCACAGCACGCCGACGCTGCGATGCGACCTTCGACAGAACTGCGTTTCGTCGACCCGAGAACCTTCGGTGAGGTCATCGCATTCGATCCGAAACGACGACCACCTGTTCTGCCGGAACTCGACCGCCTCGGGATTGATCCCATCGTGGATGGCTTGTCCGCTGATGATGTGCGGCGAATCACCGCAGGAACGAAGAGGCCGCTGAAAGCAGTGCTCCTCGATCAGCATCTGATCGCAGGGATCGGCAACATCTATGCCGATGAGATCCTCCACCGAGCACGATTGCACCCGTTCCGGATCGCCTCCTCACTCGATGCACGTGCGGCACGGCGACTCTCCGAAACCATCATCTCCGTCCTCGGAGAAGCCGTCGAGTCCGGTGGATCAACCTTGCGCGATGCCCGCTCCGTCGATGTTTCCGGATCCGGGGGTTCATTTCAGGAGCATCATCGGGTGTACGGACGTGCCGGCGAACCCTGTTTGTCGTGTCGCCGAGGCCGTATCGCCTCGGCGCGCCTCGCCGGACGTGCAACGTGCTGGTGCCCACAGTGTCAACCCACGCCTCGCCCGGAAACGTGAGTCCGGCCGGGGCGACCGGGTCGACGGACTGCTCGTTGAAGTAGGGTCGAGGAGTCGTGTTCCTCAAGTCGCTGACCCTCAAGGGATTCAAATCCTTCGCCGACGCAACGGTTCTCGATCTGGAGCCGGGCGTGACTGTCGTCGTCGGTCCGAACGGATCGGGTAAGTCGAACGTCGTCGACGCCATTGCCTGGGTGCTCGGCGCCCAGGCTCCGAGCGCGATGCGAAGTCAGAAGATGGACGACGTCATCTTCGCTGGAACGGCCAAACGACCTGCCCTGGGTCGAGCAGAGGTGACGTTGACCCTCGACAACTCTGCTGGACTTCTGCCCCTCGATGTGTCCGAAGTGAGCGTGAGTCGAACCCTGTTTCGCACGGGGGAGAGCGAGTACGCAATCAATGGGGTCACCTGCAGGCTGCTCGATGTCCAAGAACTTCTGTCCGATGCCGGCGTGGGACGTCAACAGCACGCGATCGTCAGCCAAGGCCAGATCGACGCAGTGCTGAATGCCCGTCCAGAGGACCGCCGGTCGATCATCGAGGAGGCAGCTGGCGTTCTCAAGTACCGCAAGCGCAAAGAGAAGTCCGAACGAAGGCTCGAGTCGACCGAAGCGTCACTCCTGCGCGTACAGGATCTGTTGCGCGAGGTGCGGCGCCAATT
>JBJTGN010000035.1:0-11598 GCA_046093905.1 Actinomycetota bacterium | reverse complement strand
GCCCCGTGGCATCCACCTCGTGGGAGTCCTTCAATTCGTTCAGTTGGCTGCGCATCATCTGGAAGAGTTGTCGAGGATTGCTTTCGTCGATCGGCAGTTGGGCATGGACGTTCGCCACTCGGTTTCCCATGACGCCACGCTCGGTCGGCAGTCGAAGGGACACGGGAACCATCGCAGTGACCGATCGTTTCGTGGTTGTCTCACCTCGGGCGAGGAGGAGTTCTCGAAACCCGTTGGTGACCGCCGTGATGACGACATCGTTGATCGTGCCCCCGAGTGATTGCTGAATGGAGCGGACATCGGAAAGTTGCACATCGAGGTGCCTCCACGAGCGTTTCGTTCCGATCGGTCCGATGAGCGACGAAGGCTGGAGGAGTTGGCGATACCAGAGGCGCTTCGCCCCACTCGTGACATGTCGGATGGTTCGCATGGTTCGCAGAGGGAATGCGAGCACCTTCGGAACCCCGAGAAGTCGCGTGACCCCTGTGCGCACTGCCAAGCGGATCGTGAACCAGAAGATCGCCCTCCTCGTAGGCTCTGGAAGGGGTGTCCACGGGGTGGGTTCGAAGACATCTTCGCTCGGCTCGTCGGTGAGGACGGCCCCCAGCAGGTCGCTTCCGGCGATTCCGTCCACCATGCAATGGTGGATTTGGGTGACGATCGCCCATCGGCCGTCCTCGAGACCGGTGATGAGACGGACGTTCCACAGCGGTCGGCGCCGATCGAGCGGCGTGGCTACCACGTCGGCGACCAGGTCGTCGAAGATCCGAGAATCCCCGCTCGAGAGACAAATTTCTTGGACGTGGTGACTCAGGTCGAAGTAGACGTCGTCGATCCACACCGGTCGTGCCAGTGAACCGACACCATCTCGCAGGCGTTGTCTGCAGCGCGGCACGAGGGACAGTCGAGACGCGAGGAATGAATGCAGGTGCTGCAAAGTTGGGGGAGAACCCTCGAAGATGCCGACCGAGCCAATGGCCATCGGGTTGCAATCGTTCTCGACGGCCAAGAACACTCCGTCCAGGCTGCCGAGGCGGTGCAGTGCTGCGGAGGAGTGACGTCGGGAACGGATCAGGCGACGGGGCAACACAACCTCCTGTCTTCTCTGTCGGCCTCAGTGTACGACGGGCACAAGTTCGATCGAACCAGCGAACCGATGGATTCCCTCCTGAGAGACCTTGCCACCGGCAATGGCGCAGGCAAGAAGTTGACGCGCAATGGACATCGCAACGATCGGTTGATCGGGAAGATCCAATGAGTCGATGTCTTGGGTCGAGGTCGCATCCATGTCTACTCCTTTCCGTCGAGCACGTTTCCTGAGAAAGGTTTCAGAGTAAGGGTAGAGATGTATTTGATCAGTGTGAGTAAAAAGTTCGCCTACCGAATGTCCAAATGGCTACACATCCGGCCCCAGATGGATATTTCTGTCCTCATCAGCCTTGTCCTTCGACGACGTGCTCGGTCCACCAATGACGAGATGACACGGACTGACCTTTCCTACCTTGACGTGGTCGCAGATCTGCGATCCAAAGCCTCGGAAGTACACGTCGGGAGAAGATGATGAAGAAGGTCCAAGTCGCGCTAGTGATGTCGGGGACGCTGCTCGGGCTGGCGTCCGGAGGGCCTGTAATCGCAGCGGCGGAGAACCTGCCGTGGTCTGATGGCGGCGCAGGTGCGTCGAAATTTCAGGTACAGGTCGACTCTGCCTGTATTGGAAATGGCATCGGCTTCAGGGACGACGACAGCTACGGATTCGACCAAGGGAGCGTTCTCGCAGTTGGAACCACGATCATCGGGTCTGCTGCAACTTCTGTCCACGTGACGACGTCTGGTTCCGATTCGATTGGCAACTACTCGGAGACCGTTGGAGACTTCCTGTGGAGGTGAGTTACCGATTCACCGATGACGATATTGCGCGCACACTCGTGACCATCACGAACAATGGTGCATCAGCAGCAGTTTCGGTACCTGTGACCTTGGCGTACAACCATGGTGACTCCTTCACGGTCCGTTCGGTCGGTGGAGGCACGTGGCGGAACAGTGGAGGCTGGTTCGTCCAGTCCGAAACGGGTGTGCCCACCAGCCAATACCGCAGATGCAGTGACAACCAAAGCTGAAGGCCTTGCATCATCGGTGCCGTCTCCGGGCAACGGCATTTTTGGCGATCTGTCGGCAGAGGATGCCTGCACAGTTGTCAACTGGGTGTTCGATGGATGTGGCGGTACGCCGGCATTTGACATCGATATCTATATCGAGCATTACCTGCGTGAGTCAGACCTTCCCAACACGTTGTAGGCCGACATCGATCGTCAGCTCAGTCGACCTCTGAGTTCGCCTCCGACCGAGCTGGCAGGAATCGCCATGCGAGGACTGAGCCGAGCAAGGCAATAGCCGATACGACGAGGCAGGCGGTTCCGAATCCGTTCATGAACGATTCACTCACAGCGCTCACGATGAGAGGCTGGACTTGGTCCGGCCTGTTCTGCACCACCGCATAGGCAGCACCAACGGAATCTTGTGCCTGGTCGAATACCCCATCGGGGAGTGAGTCGACGAGTCCAGGGATGTTCGTGAAGGCCTCGATGATCTTCGGGGTGTACAAGCTGATGAAGATCGACCCGGTGATCGCTACGCCGAGTGTGCCTCCCAGTTCTCGGGAGATGTCATTCACGGCCGATGCGACGCCAGCTCGTTCGCGGGGCACCGATCCCATGACGGCTTCGGTGCTCGGTGACGTGACCAGCGAGAGACCGTTCGCGATCAGCAGCATCGAGATCACGATTGGTCCCCAGTATGCGGTGTCAGCATCGATCTGGCTGACGATCAAAAAGCCCATCGACATGTTGAACAAGCCAGCGGTCACGACGCGCGTGGTTCCCCAGCGCAAGGCTGCGCGAGCTGCGAGAGGCGCTGTGACACCAGCGCCGACGGCGAACGGGAGAGTGCGAAGGCCCGACTCGAGAGGGTCGTATCCGCGAACGAACTGAAAGTACTGCGTCACCAGAAAAGTGAATCCGAACAGGCAGAGAAAGGCGATCCCGATCGAACCTGTTGCTGCGCTGAATCGAGCATTGCGAAAGAAGGTGACGTCGAGTAACGGGCCGTCTCGTCGCGCTTCGTAACGAATGAAGAGCGCAAGTGTTGCGGTGGCGATCGCAAATCCAGCGATGCTCTTGGCGCTTCCCCATCCCCAGTGGGGGGATTCGATCACGGTGTACACGAGGACGCCGATGGCAACAACGGACAACCCGAGGCCGACGACATCGAAGCGTCCACGATGGGGTTCGCGTGATTCCGGAATGAGGAAATGGCCGATGATCAATGCCAGTGCAACGATCGGAATGTTCACGAGGAAGACCGATCCCCACCAGAAGTGCTCGAGAAGGAAGCCCCCGGCAACTGGGCCGAAGGCCACGGCCATACCCGAGACCGCCGACCACAGGCCGATCGCCTTTGCGCGTTCGATCGGGTCGACGAACAAGTTGGTGATGATCGCAAGCGTGGCCGGAAAGACAAGTGCAGCTCCGACGCCCATGGCTCCTCGCCAGATCACCAGACTGTCTGCAGAGTTGGCGAATGCCCCGAATCCGCTGAAGACGGCGAAAAGGACGAGTCCGACTTGAAGCGCTCGCTTGCGTCCCCAGCGATCTCCGATGCCGCCTCCGGCGAGAAGGAGACAGGCGAAGACCAGCGCATACGCGTCGACGATCCACTGGAGTGACGTGACTGACGCATCGAGTTCGCGTTGCAGGGTTGGGAGCGCCACGTTGACGATCAAGTTGTCGACAACCACCAGAAAGACGCTGGCGCTGAGAATCGCCATGACCCACCAACGGCGTTCGTATGCACGTCGATGTTCGATTGCGAAGCGAGATGCAGGAGGGGCACTTTCTGTCGTCATGCTTGACATTGTCTACCATTGTCTAGACATTGTCAAGGCGTATGCTGGCCTCATGACCGTGCAACGAGCAGTTCTCGATGCGGCACTCGAGATCATCGCTGCCGATGGTCCCGATCTTGTGTCGATGCGCGAGGTCGCACGTCGTGCGGAGGTCAGTCACCAGGCGCCCTATCACCACTTCGGTGACCGCTCGGGCATCTTCGCTGCGATTTCTGCAGAAGGCTTCTCGACTCTGATGGAGGAGTTTCGGAAGGTCATCGCAACAGGTCCAGGTTCAGCCCGAAGGTGTTTCGAAGCTTATGTAACGTTCGCCCTCGAACATCCCGCGCACTTTCGCGTGATGTTCAGATCCGATCTTTGTGGAATCAAGACGCATGAGGCCACTCGTATAGCGGCTGATGAAGCATTCAATGAACTGATGAAGATGGTCGAGCACACCATTGGCAGACCGAGTGACGATCAGGAGTCCTTCACGTGGGCGACGCTGCTCTGGTCGACAGCGCACGGTTTGTCGACCCTCATCCTGGACGGTCCGTTGCTCGCGAAGTTGCCAACGGGTGCATCTCTGGAATCTGTCATCAGTGACGTTGTCGACCTGATGAGCGGCATGGTCGAGCGTCAGGCCTCACGCATGGGGCTTCTCCCGAACGCATGAATTCCGCGGTTTTGAAATTGTCGGTCGTTCTACTTCGCCAGAACACCATCGATCAAGATGGCGTCCCAAACGGCGTCGTCATCGAAACCCAGCGCCCACACGGCGACGCCCCCGAGTCCCTCGTCGATAGCCATGTCCATTCGAGCGCGAACGCCGTTGGCGTCGACATAGTGAACACGCCGTTTCTGTACGCACGTCAGGCGTCCGTCGGTGATTTCGAGTTCGTATTCGAACGACCACTCGGCGGTGACCGGATCGTAGACGGGAGTTGCGTTGCGCCGTTGGATCAGATCGTCCACTGAGCGAGCGGTGACGGTCGTCTTTCCGGGTATGGAGATGTCATTGTTCGCATCCGGCTGCGGACACACACCTGTCGTCGACACCGGCCAGTTCCTGCCGTACACGGGGACTGCCAGGACCAACTTTTCTGGTCGATCAGTTGCGTCGATCGCACCCTTGATCGATCGTCGCACGAAGTCGAGAGGCGCAATTGGTCCCGGATCTTGGACCGAGTAGTCGTAGACCATCATGCGGATGTAATCGACATGGTCGACTATCGCCCCGTAGTCGTACACCCAATATCCGCTCTCTGACGTTCGGCCATCGTCGTACACAACCGGAACGCTCACCGTCAGCGTGCGTCCGTCGCTGTGCAAACGCTCGGCGAGTTCAGCTACGAATGACACCCAGTTCGGGCGTGTCGTCTCCCACGTATCACGGCCGTCGGCGAAGGCGAACTGCTCGTAGTTCACGTCGATGCCGTCATAGTTGCCGCTCCTGGCGAAGGCGACGATCGCTTCGATGTGTCGTTGGCGAGTCACCGGGTCGGCGAGAATTGCCGCCATTTCGCCGGCGGGGAGTTTGTCGACGATGGACGGCACAACCGCCGCACCACGAGTGTTCTTCAAGAATTTCTTGGTCAACTTCTCTGCCGCGTTCTTGTCGGTCTCGATCTGCGTGACGCCGGTGACGTTGAACCAGAACGGCGATACTTCGCGCATCGATCCGGCACGGCGCGAGATCTCGCCGGCACTGTCGTCCAATGCCCAATACGGAGCCCAGCCGTCGATGGCAATGACTGGTCGCAGGGCTGGCGCTTCGTCGTCTCGCGTGAGGACGATAGCGATCACAACCGTCAACACTCCCAGCACTCCGGCGGCGATCAGGGAGGTGCGGCGAGTCGGTGGTCCGACTCTCTGGCGTGACCCTTTCGGCTGTGGAGCGGGTCGCGACGCTGGCTCTGGACGCTGATCCGACGGCCGAGGTCTCAGCAGCGGATCGATGGGCGGTCCAGACAATGACACGCTCTCATCGTAGGCGCCTCGACGAGTTCGGTGTTCTCGGGCCACACGCCGGGCGGCAGGCGTCGTCATCTCGTGACACGTTCGCTGCGGAACACGAAGTTTGCGAGTGCGGCTCTGAGACTCTGGTTGTCGGGGAAGTCGATCAGTTCCCGAATGTCGATGCCGGAGGTTTAGGGTCGGGTCGTGATTGTCGAGTTCCCGCCCGGACGCTGGGTCGCCAAGTGGATTTGGCCACAAGGCTCCACTGATTGGAAAGCACCATCGGCGCGACGCACCGCAGTCTTTCGCAGCGACTTCGTTCTCGATGGTCGACCTCGATCGGCGCCGGCTCGACTGGCCGCGGTGGGCCGGGCGCAATGGTTCGTCAACGGTCTCGAAGTCGGTCGCGGTCCTGTTCGCGCCAATCCACAGCAGATGCGGTGGGACGATCATGACATCGCTGATTTTCTTCGCATTGGAACCAACTCGATCGCAGTGATGGTGACTGCCGATGTCGATGCAACGGCATGGTCGATGCCTCTTCCTGCAACGAGTGATCTTCGCGGCGGCGCACTGGCAGTCGAAGTTTTCACGGACGGCCATTTGGTGGCGGCCTCGGACGAATCGTGGGGTGGTCGCATCTTGGAGGGGTGGTCGGCCACAGCAAGCACCGACTTGTTGAAGCGCGGAGACGAGATCGCCGATCTTCGAGCATTGGTGCCCGATTGGATCACTGCTGAAGCTCGAGAGTGGCCTCGTGTGAAGAAGAAGCGAGCCATGGTGGTGGGTGCATCCGGACGCGATTCGCCGCCCACCCATCCCGTTGGACCCGTATCGGGTCGACCGACGAGCAGGCCGAAGCCCGTAGTTGTTCCATTTGCGGCGACGTCGGGGGGAGTGTTCGCTGCGAAGCGAATCGCCGTCGGGACTCTCCAGGTCGATGTCGAAGGTCCACCTGGTGCTCGTGTGGAAATCAAAGGTGCCGAGCGGCTGCAAGCATCTGGAGAACCTCGCCACGAGAACTACGACTCATCTTTCATCGTGACGACCGATGGAACACGTCGACTCATCGAATCCGTCGACATCTTCGGTGTTCATGCTGTGAGTGTCATCGGAGACGGAGAGGCAGTGGTTCACTCGGTGGCGATCTGCGAGCGTTTGCATCCGGTGGAGGGCGATCTGCATTTCTCATGTTCGGACCCGATACTCGAGAAGATCTACTCAGTCGGACGTCGAACAGTCAGCATTTGCTCTCTCGATGCCTACGTGGACTGTCCGACTCGTGAACAGCGAGCCTGGACCGGCGACTCAGTCGTGCATCAAATGGTCGACCTCACCTCCAATACCGATTGGTCTCTTGCCCAATGGCATCCAAACCTTTCTGCGTCACCGCGTTCGGATGGCATGTTGCCAATGGCAGTTGCCGGCGAGATCGAATACACCGACGTCTCACTCATTCCCGACTGGTCCTTGCACTGGGTGCACTCGGTGTACAACATCTTTCGCTACGTCGGCGACCGCGAAGAGGTGGCTCGACTCCTGCCAATGGTCGAGCGCGTCGTCCGCTGGTTCGCAACATGGACCGACCAACACGGCCTTCCAGTCGACCTGCCTGGATGGGTCCTGATCGATTGGAGTGCAGTTCACAGTGACGGAGCGAATTCGGCCATCGCCGGACTCTGGGGACGTTCATTGCTCGAGTTCGCCGAGATGTCCGCTTGGGTCGGTGACTCGGGACGTGCTTGTTGGGCTCTCGATGTGCACGGTCGATTGGTCGAAGGGTTCGAAAGATTGTGGGATCCCGAGCGTCGCCTGTACGTCGACAGTCTCGTCGGTGACGAACGCAGACCGATGACCTCGCAGCATGCGCAGGCTTCGGCGATCGTTGGCCACCTCGCTCCTTGCGATCGGTGGTCGCGCCTTGTCGACGTGATGTGCGACGAGGAGAATCTCGTCCATGCAGCGTTTTCACGAACTGATGGGCCGAGTGATCCTGGATCTGAGACCGAACTTGGTGGCTCCTACATGTTCCGAGGCCACCCGGAACCATGGTGGGATACGGCACGGCAGGTCGTGCGTGCTCAGCCATTCTTCCGATACGTGGTCCATGATGCTCTCGTTCTCGCAGACGCTGGATCACGTCTCAGCAGCCTTCTCCTCGAATGGAAAACTTTGCTCGATCGCTGTGCAACGTCATTCGGTGAAACCTGGTACGGGGGTACGACGTGTCACGGTTGGTCGAGCACTCCGACACGCGACTTGATCCGATATGTTCTCGGGGCTCAACCGGATCCAATCGACCACGGGGCATTGTTGATCACGCCGCATCTCGGACATCTCGACTGGATCGACGCGGATGTGCCGACTCGCAGTGGCGTCGTTCGGGTACGGGTCGATGAAACTCGGATCACTGTTCGGGCCGATCACCCGCAAATCGTGAAGTCCGAGCTCGAAACGCTGAGGGTCGTGCCTGGTGAGACGGCGGTTCTACAGCGACACCCACTCGTGTGATGCCCATCGGTGAAATGAGAACCTCGGGTTCCTGATCTTGTTCAGGCCTCCTACACGAATTCGCTCCCCATCTCTGTATAGACCCCTACTAGCCCGGACGTTTCAACCCCGAGAGCGGCTCTGTCGAGTGAGGGGACGGAAGATCTCGGCGATGTTGTGGTCGGCTTCGAGCGGGTGCCGAAACGGTCTGTCGAGTCGAACCTCATAGACGTTGTTGCGGCCTTGTTTGCTGCGGATCACATATTCGGCTTCGACCAGGTCCGTGACGATGCTGTGAACGGCTCGCTCACCGATTCCGACGAGTCGAGCAATGTCCACGAGACGAATCTCCCGGTCTTGGGCGATACAGAGCAACACGTGGGCGTGGTTGGTGAGGAATGTCCAAGAGGGGACTTCGGTGTCTCGGCTTTGAGGGCGGAGTTTCACGACGTCACTCTACTCCCCACTGAAATTTCAGGCAGAAGTTGACTTTCTTCAGCAAACATGGTTTAAAATACTTGTTATATAGAACTAGCAAAAGGAGTTTGAGATGAGTTCTTCATCCACACCCGTCACAGTTGCCCGAGGCGATGGAATCGGCCCGGAGATCATGGATGCCACACTGAGGGTGCTCGAGGCTGCTGGGGCCCGAATCGACATCGAGGAGATCGAGATCGGAGAAGCGGTCTATCGGCGGGGCAACTCTGCCGGTATCGAGCCCGAGTCTCTGGCGTCTCTTCGCCGAACAGGAGTGTTTCTGAAGGCTCCAATCACGACGCCCCAAGGGGGCGGCTTCAAGAGTCTGAATGTGACAGTGCGAAAGACCCTGGGGCTCTATGCGAATGTCCGACCATGTCCGGCGTACGCGCCCTTCGTAGCGACCAAGCATCCGGGCATGGACGTCGTCATCGTTCGAGAGAACGAGGAGGATCTCTACGCCGGGATCGAACATCGACAAAGCCAAGATGTCGTTCAGTGTTTGAAGCTCATCACACGCCCCGGATGTGAGCGCATCGCCCGCTACGCGTTCGAGTACGCCCGGGCCTACAACCGACAGAAAGTCACTGCCTTCACCAAGGACAACATCATGAAGATGACCGACGGTCTCTTCCATGCAGTGGCAGAGGAAGTAGCGAGCGAGTATCCCGACATCGAATTCGAGCACTGGATCGTTGATATCGGTGCAGCGAAGCTTGCCGACAAGCCAGGGCAGTTCGACGTGGTGCTTCTTCCAAACCTATACGGAGACATTCTTTCCGACGTCGCTGCGGAGATCGCTGGGTCGGTCGGTCTGGCAGGAAGTGCCAACATCGGTCCGTCGAGCGCGATGTTCGAAGCCATTCATGGCTCTGCTCCACGGCGCGCAGGTCAAGACATGGCGAACCCATCGGGATTGATGCTCGCGGCGGTTCAGATGATGGTCCACATCGGGCAAGGTGATGTTGCGACCCGCATGCACAACGCATGGCTACGAACAATCGAGGATGGAATTCACACCTATGACATCTTCGATTCACAGGTGAGCAAAGCGCAGGTTGGCACATCTGCCTTTGCCGATGCGGTCATTCAGAGGTTGGACCTCGAGCCGGAAGTGCTTACTCGGGTGAAGTATGCGGATGCACCCTCGATCAACGTCGAGGTACAAGCCCGACCGTCGCAAGCCAAGCAGCAAGTCGGTATCGACATCTTCCTGGACGAACCTCATCGATCGCCACAAGAGCTGGGAAAGATCCTCGAGGTGCTCGCAGCACCGGACTTTCGACTCGACATGCTTTCCAATCGCGGTCAGAAGGTCTATCCGGATGGAATTCCTGAGACGCTGTGTGTCGACGCGTTTCGATGTCGCTTCTTTGGCATAGGCGGTTCGGTGACTGTCGAGCAAGTTATTCGACTCCTCGACCGCGTTGCACTTGCCGGCCACCCATTCATCAAGAGCGAAGGACTGTTCACCTTCGATGGTGAACCGGGATTTTCGAAAGGACAAGGACAGTGAGCGGTTGCGCCAAAGGTGTTTTCGTGAGCATCGTGTGTACGGAACCTGATCACCAACGCTTCTGTCGGCGGATCAGCGCCGTCGTGAACCAAAGTCAGGTGTATCTGTCTCGGGTGATGGTGATGGGTAGGCAGGTCTATCCCACCCATGATGCTGTGCTCGGGAATCCGGACACGCTGTTGAGGAGTGAGTTCCGGATTCGAGACTCGTCTTCGTCAATTTCTGATGCTCACATTCAGGACCTTCTACAGCGACTCGAATCACTCGAAGTGATCGAGGCACACACGTTCAACCATAGGGGTTCAACTCTCGATCGAATTGCAGTGCCACTGTCTGTGGGATTGTGAGCAGGTCTCACCCGTATTCAGGACTGCATGCCAGCCTTGCCACGCGCCACGGCAAGCAGAGCCTCATCAACCCTGTCATGGAGGCAGTGCTCGGACTTCATGTCATCGCGATCGATGTCGACACGGACAGTCTGGGAACCTTCTCAGGGGACGTTCCGCGGCGTGGGACGCCTCGGGATACGGTCATCAAGAAGGCCCGTATGGGCTTGTCGGCATCCGGATGTTCAGTAGGGCTCGCCAACGAGGGGACGATCGGATCGCATCCAATGATGCCGTTTCTCATTGCTGACGAGGAGATCGTGTGTTTCATCGACGACGAGTTTGGGATAACGGTGATCGAAGGTGAAACCGAGTTCGGGATACCGACCTTGGGAGTCGAGATCGAAGCTGATCGGTGGGAGGAGGCGCCTCTGGCCGCAGGGGGCTTTCCAACTCACGGTGTCATTGTTCGACCGGTATCGGGGTTGTCACCGATCTTCAAGGGAATTCATGATCTCGATGAGCTGCGCGCGGCCGTGTTCGAGTGCGCCAGCAGAGGGGGCTCGAAAGTCGTGCGTATCGAGTCGGACTTTCGAGCCCAACACCATCCGAGTCGACAACAGGTCATTGCGAGAGCTGCCGAGCGGCTTGCCCGTCGGTTGGCTTGTCTCTGTCCTCGATGTGGCATACCCGGCTGGGGTGTTGGGCGTCGACAAGTGGGTGCTCAGTGTTCACTGTGTGGTGGCAGAACCAGAGACATCATGTTCGAGCACTTCTAGTGTGCAACAAGTGACTTCACGGATTCGATAGATGTCAGTTCTCCCGGTGGAGTCGACCCCGCACTGTGTCCCCGGTGCAATCCATGAACTGAAAACTTACCCGAGCACGAGCTTCGCCACTTCGAAGTACAGCGGGATACCGATGATGATGTTGAAGGGAAATGTGACCGC
>JBJTGN010000034.1:0-5684 GCA_046093905.1 Actinomycetota bacterium | reverse complement strand
TGGTAGCCCAGCGTCCCTCGATCGCGGCGCGGTGGCAGCGGGCTGCCAGGTCAGCGGCGGTGGTGAAGTACGTGCGGTAGCCGGCGTGGGCGGCGGCGCGGGCAAGCCCGACCGCGAGGTGGGTCTTGCCGGTGCCGGGTGGGCCGATGAGCAGGATATTGGTGGCGTTCTCCAGGTAGCGGCAGCTGCCCAGGTCGTTGATCAGGGCCCGGTCGATGCCGGAGGCGGCATCGACGTCGAAGCCGTCGAGGGTGGGCGGGGGGGGGATGCAGGCGAAGCGCAGCCGCCCGGCGAGGCGGCGGGCTGTGTTGGCGTCGACCTCGATAGCCAGCAGCCGTTCCAGGGCGGCGGTCACCGACAGGTCTTCGGCGCCGGCCTGGTCGAGCACGCCCGGTAGCGCTTCGGCGGCGGCGTACAGCTTGAGCTCGGCCAGGTGGGTGCGCAGCTGCTGATAGACGCTGGCCGCGGTGGCAGACGAGTCGTCGACAGCGGTGGCGCTGGTCTTGGTCGTGCGGGGTGTGGGGGTCATTGCAGGGTCCTTTTCTGGGCTGCCCGCTCGTAGGCGGAGAGGTCGATGACAGTGGAACCGGTTGTGCTGGTTGATGGTTGGCCACCGCTTGTGTCAGCGGTGTTGGCGGCGAGGAGCTTGGCGGCCGCGGCCATGGCTGCCGGGCCAGGTGGGATGCGTTCCTTGCGGCGGTGCGGGCGAGCGCTGGTGGCGGTGGCCATGGCCGCTGCGTTGAGCGCCAGGACATGGCCGCTGTCGCGCACCGCGACGCCCAGGCCGTCGGCGGCCAGCCGGTGGCGGGCGATCACGATGCCCGCAGCGGTGGCGATATCGACGACCTGCCCGCCGATCGGGTGCGAGACGACCACCGCTGCGCCGGCCAACTCAGGGGGCACCGAGTACCGGTTGCCCCGGTAGGACACCAACGCCTGCCGGGAAGCGGTGCGGGCCTCGGTGAGCAGCGCCGGATACGGCGCAGGCACCGCCCCCAGCGGCTCGGTAGCGGCGAGCACCGCCACCGAGGACCGCCCGTCGGTGGTGGCCCGCAGCCGGGTGTCCCCGCGCAGCGCGGCGAACCGGTCCAGGCTGGCCTGGGCGTCCTCGACGGTCAACTCCTCGGCCAGAGTGCGCCACCAGCGCTGAGCGGCGGTGTGGTTGATCTTCTCCACCACGCCCTTGCGGTTGCCGCGCCGCGCCGGGCAGATCGCCACCGACACCCCGTAGTGCTTGGCCACCCCGGCGAACGACGCATGGACCCGACCCGAGACCGGATCACACACCGTGGCCATCCGGTCGAACCGCCACACCCTGCTCACCCCACCCAGGGCGCGGGTGATGCGGTCCAGCCCGGCGATCAGATGCGGCTGGTCCTGCGACGCCGAGAGCACCGCACGCCACTTCCCCGAATGCGCCAGCGAGCCGACCAGCAAGTCAGCCGACTTGCCCCACCCCCACGATGCCGGTGGATTCGGCAATTCCAGCCAATCCCATTGGGTTTCATCACCGGGCGGATGCTCGATGACCGCGTTGGGCCGCTGGGTCGCGCTCCGACACGCCTGACACACCGGGCGCAGAGCCCGCTCCCGGATGATGCGGGTCAGGCTCTGATACGACAACCCGAAACCCATGTCCTCCAACGCGTCGAACCGGGCGCGGGCCCACAAGGGCGGATCCTCGAACAACCGGGCGCTGACGTAGTCGGCGAACGGCTCGAACGGATCCGGGCCGGACCGAGCCCGGACTCCGGGTGTGCCATCACCCGCCCACTCCGTGCGGACCGTCTTGCGGGCCAGCTTGGCGTGGTTGGCGCGCGCCGTGATCGGCCAACCCCGCTTGCGCACGGCATGTAGTTCCAAATCGTCCTCCCATGTGAGCATGAGAAAGCGGGCCTCCTTCAACGAAGCAACTGGCGTCAGACACCAGCAGCATCGAAGGAGGCCCGCCCTTCTCGGCGGAGCCACACGGGTGGGGATTTTCAGTGAGCGTCAGTGGGGATTTTCAGTGAGCGCCATCACCCCGGCGGCACAACCCAAAAGGCACCCTCCAGGAGCCATTGCGGGTCGTCCGCAGAAGACACACCGGCAGCCATTGCAAGCCGCGGTGTGACCGCCAGCTCGGCCTTCTAACTCTTCACACTTCACGCTGATGACAGCCCAGCGGCGACCGGCAGCGAATGAATATGCCTGTCGCACCCAACGGCGGTGCAGGAAACTATCGAGTGAACAGTGAGTACTCAACAACCTCAGGTTCCTGCAACCACGTCGGGTCGCGGGCCCACTCCTCAGCCAGGTTTAGGTAGCGCAGATAGTCTTCACTCCACACTCGGCCCCTCGGCGGCACGGTTCCCGGCGCTGCCGTCTGGAGCGCTGATCGCACTCGCCCGTCGAGTACTAGTGGGCGCGGCCGGTGGTGCGTGGTGTAGCCGGCGAAATAGATCAGCTTGGTACCGAAGGCCATACCCAGACCCTTGATCTTGTGCGTGTCCAGCAGCGCCCTCCATCCAGCTGCAGCACCGTCGCTGCGAGTGGCGCTAACTATCGCCGTTATTTTATCTACCGCGCCGTCTTGCAGGAGCACGCTCTCGGTCCTAGTCGGCCCGTAGTCCTTGGGTCGGTAGCCCCACGCCATGGTCATGAGGAATAGGTCGACCGCATCGCCTCCAGCCTGACCGTGGATGAAACTGCGCGCAATGCCACCCGCCCGCTCGGCATGCGCTTTCAGCGCCGTGAACGCGGTGGAGTGGCCGGCGAAAGCACTCTCCCATCGACTCGGGATCCACTCGATACGCTGCGCCGCCACGTCAGCGGCGGTGTACTTGCGAACTGACGACGGAACTGCACTCACGAGCCAAGCATCCAACTTGAATGCACCGCGCTCAAGGGCTTCACCGACCCGGGCTCGGTATCATCCACTTCCAACATTTCCAGCGCGGCCATCAACGCACCGATGACTAACTAAGCTTGTACTCGGAGGCAATGTCGGACTCGTAGAGAGCTTGCACGCTCTCCTTTGTGTGAATCACCGCTTGCCTAACGGTCGCGTCTTGAAAATTGAGCACTTTCATCTTGGTACCAACCTTGGCGAGTGCCTCTATGCGATTGAACTCGCTGCCGAATTCTTCGGCGAAGCGGGCAAGGCCCTGCAGCGTGACGATCGAGTCTTCAAGGTGGTGTCCGTGGGGATCAACAATCGACGCTCTCACCCGTCCGTCGACATCGTTAAAAAAGACGAAATCGGGATGCATCGACCTCCAATTTCCTACTTCGTCGCGGTAGGCCACCCCGAGAGAGTCGACCGCAACCCTCGCGGGGTTTCGATACCAGCCCACAGAACCAGGGCGGTTGAGTTCGGTTAGAACCACCGCACGCTCCCAATCATTCAGGCTACCGATTGGGAACATTCCGTCAGCGTCTGACATTAAATGCATACCCACGAGTGGGGCAGGGATAGATCCCCCGTCAGACTGGGCAATGGCGTAATCCTCTAAACGACGCCGTGGCCGCGAAAGCTCGCCCCGCCGCGGTTCCGTCGCCATCGCCCTAATAGTTTCGTACTCTTGCTGCCGCTCGTCGCTTAAACCTTTTATCGCTGAACGGAATTGGGCGAACCACTTCTCCGCGAGCTGGTCGGCCTCCAAGTCGACCTTCTCCCGGATCTCAGGGACCGTGGCCAACGCAGACGTCCGTACATAGGCTGATCGCAACTCGTCGTCATCGGCGTCATCCTCTGGCGCTAGATAACTAACGTACGCTTGAGCGACGTCTGCCCCGAATGCCTTACATGCCTCTTCGAAGGCGACTCGGATCGCACGATCATCTGCTCTTTCGATGAAGTCGATGTAGGTCAGCTTTTGACTACCGCGTGTGCCCGAGATTGCTTGGCCTCGAACTGCGAGCACTTCAAATTCAGCTCTCTCGAGCTGTCTGGCGTAACGCGTCCCATACGAGTCAAGCACGGTTCGCATCTCAAGTTCAGCATCGCCTACCGCCCCTGGGCGCAATCCATCGCTAGACAAAGCCTCTGCGAGTGCGATCAGTCGTTTCACAGCACGCGCACCGCGAGTAGGAACGGTTACCGTGGGCAGCGAGTCCCAAACATCCCAGACAGCCTCAGAAACATCCTGATTGACCATGAGTTCCCTGCCGTCAATCAGAACGCGTGGCCCACTGGTCGGCATCTCGTCGAGCTGACCGGTCAGGAACTTGACGACGTTGCCGGCAGTCGTCCTATCAAAAAACGGCAGGATGCAATCAACTGCATTTAGCCGCTCATCGCCAGGGATGCGTCGCGCGAGAGGGCTGCGCACCATACGACCCATCAGTTGTGTGATGTGAGTGTGATCCTTGGCGGGCCGAAAAGAAACGAGCACTTCTGCTCTGGGGCAATCCCACCCTGTCGAGATCGCATCTTTTGCAACGAGGACCCTCACATGGGTCGAATCCTCCACCCGTTCTGGGGCAATGTACGGAACATCCCACGCCCCGAACTGCAGGGTTTGATGTTCGCCGAGCACATGCCGCACCTGATCAGCGCCCAGCTCATTAAATTCGTTGAAAATCTCATCTAGCGCACGGCCTACATCATCTGGATCTGGAGTATTCGGAACCTGGAGGACCAGCAGTGGATGAACTGGCTGCAAAAGCCCCTGGGCACGTGCGTACTCGCTCCATCGTTCCGAAGATGCCCGTAACTTCTTTGCGGCTCTCTTGACCAGTACGCCCTCAAAGTTTCCGGCTTCCGCGGGAATCTCCAAGACGATTGTGTCTTTGATCAGGCCCGATTCCTGAACGCGGGATGGCTCAACCAAAACAGCCGGCAAAGCCTGGCGGGTTCGTGCAGCATTCGCGGCCTCCATCGCCTCCTTAAATTTCGCGATGGTCGCCGAGATTCCCCACACAATCGGAATGGGCGGATAGCCGCTATGACCATTTACGAGACGCTTGACGATCGTCGGCTTATCAGTACTCCCGGACTTGTTGAATCCGATATGCGCCTCATCGAGTACGAGGTACACCGTCAAGTCATCGTCCGCCACCGTGTTCGCGATCGTCTCCCAGATCGTCCATCCCTGCATGTCGGGTGGAGCATCTGAGCCAAGGCCAGGCAGAGCGTCCTTCAACTTTTCAGAATCATGACCGCGCGTCAGCAGCGAGTTCTTCGAGAACTTTGCCGTATTTATGAAGTAGACCTTCCCTGGATCAAGCCGTCGCTTCGAGAAGGGTGATTCGATGACTACGAGATTCGACGAAATCAGCTTCTCAGACGCTGCCATTAGGCGGCCGCGCGTTTGAAGGTTCAAACTCGGATCGTCCGAGAACCAGATGACAACAGCTCCAGGATCCGGCGCAAAGTCAAATTTCTCACTACCGAAGAACAGAACCTCAATCGCCGCTGCGGCCATCACAGTCTTACCAGCGCCAGTTGTTGCTGTTAACGAAAATGAAGTGACAATCTCATCGCGGCGGAACAGGCCACGGGCGTGATCTAATCTCCGGAGTACTTCATCTACCGCTTCCTCTTGATAATTCTTCAGCGTGAACTTCATCTCGCAGCCCTCCCCGCTTCGATCTCAAAATTACGAAGGTAGGACTCGTAGAGTCGCACTGGCTCGGCGCCTTCAGGAAGACCGCGGCAGATCGACTCGAATAGCCAGTCGTCATCAGTAATAACAAAGACC
>JBJTGN010000033.1:0-10751 GCA_046093905.1 Actinomycetota bacterium | reverse complement strand
ACCAATCTCACCGAGGATGTTGCCATCGATCTTCGCGATGACTTGGCGAGTGCCTTCCTCCAGTCGAACTGGGCGACTCAGCAAAATGAGCCCTCGGGGCGATTGATGCAGTTGATGACGAGCTTCGTGCAACAAGCGGTCTCGACCATCAGCGCCCTGACCGGAACGATCAACACCTTCCTCAATCTCTTGGCGATGGTGATGATCGCCGTCTTCGTCGACCCCATTGCGTCGCTCGTGATCTTGGTTGCTCTGTTCACTCTCGCATCGCTGCTGGCGCCGGTTCGATCAAAGATCAAACAGAGATCGAAGACTGCGGCTCAAGCTCAAAAGGAGTACGCCGAGGCCGTGAGCGAGCTCGGCTTGATGGGCCTCGAGATGCAGACGTTCGGCAGGAACACCGAGTTCAACCGGCTGATTCAGAACCTTTCCGTGAAAGTGGGGCGTACGGGGAAGAAGGTGAGTTTGCTCCGCAGCGTCATGCCACACCTCTTCTTGACGTTGGCATTTTCCGCAATCGTTCTCAGTTTGATCGTCGCCACGTCTGTCGGCGTCGGCGAGCTGTCGTCGGTCGGGGCGATCATGCTCGTCATGCTCCGGTCGCTGTCCTACGGTCAACAACTCCAGACTGCATCAGGGTCTCTCGCTGCGGCGATGCCCTTCCTCGAAGATCTCGAGGAGACTCGCGATCGCTATCGATCCACCGCAGCGACGCAGGGTCATGTCTCGATCGACGATCCAGGGAAGATCGAAGTGTCCCGCCTAGGCTTTTCCTACTCCGAGTCGCGTCCCGCGCTGTCGGACGTCACTCTCACGATCGATGCGGGCGAGATCATCGGCATCATCGGGCCATCTGGTTCTGGCAAGTCCACATTCGTCCAACTGCTTCTCGGTTTGCGCGAGCCGTCAGAGGGCGACATCCGAGTCGGTGGCATTCCCTTGAGGGACGTGAACCGTGAATTGTGGACGGCGATGACATCGTTCGTACCTCAGGATCCGCATCTCTTCACAGGCACGATTGCGGACAACATCCGGTTCTTCCGTGACGGATTCGACATCGATGCGCTGCGAGAGGCTGCGCGCCAGGCGAATGTCTTGGCTGATATCGAGGCTCTGTCCGATGGTTTCGACACCCACATCGGACAGCGAGGAGTGCAACTCTCAGGCGGCCAGCGTCAGCGCCTCTCGATCGCCCGTGCACTCGTGGGTCAGCCGAAGTTGCTCGTGCTCGATGAGCCGACGTCGGCACTCGACGTTCACAGCGAAGCCATGGTCCGTGAAACCATTGGCAATCTGCGTGGTCGTGTCACGGTCGTCGTCATTGCCCATCGCCTGTCGACGCTCGACGTCTGCGATCGATTGATGGTGATCGAGGGAGGTCGCCTCATGGCTTTCGACGCACCTGACCGATTGCGGGCCAACAGCGAGTTCTATCGCGAGGCTCTGCTTCTCTCCGGGATCGAGTGACCAGCCGGTCGACTTCCTCAAGAGTTGCTCAAGATCCCGTGTATGGGGCACTTCTGGACACATGACGGAAGGTCTGACCTCTACCTTTTGGGACATGGCACGTTCATCGAAGCCCCACATGGGCAGTCAACACCGTATATATGTCTCACTTCCTGAGTTGACCCAGCAGGAGCGGGCGCACTCGCACGAAGGTGCCGATGCTGTGTGCACGGCTCTGTTGTCGCATGGAATCGGATCAGGTGATGTCGTGTTCGTGTCGACTTTTACGCACCCGCGTGTGGCCGAGGCAATCACCCGCAGCGGAGCCGAGCCGATCTTCGTCGACGTGACTCTCGAGACCTGGCATGTGTCAGCAGAAGTTCTGGACATTGCTGCGCAGTGGTGTCTCTCGGTCGGCTCGACTCCCAAAGCTCTGGTCATGGTCGATGCGTACGGGTTGCGGTTCGATTCCGACGCTCTGCGCGAAGTCTGTTGGAAGTACGACATGGCCGTGATCGAGGACCATCTCGCGTCTGAGGGGAGTGCACGACTCACACGACCTCCCGTTGTGGTTGCTCGCCGGCGCGAGATTCATGCTCGGTATCGCCGGGGACTCGAAGGAACTCCCGGTGTTCGCTTCATGCCGGCTGTGAACTCGGCGGCGTGGAACCCATGGTTGACGTGTGTGGTGTTCGAGGAGTTCGACATGCGCGACCGCGTGATGGCTGCGCTCGGAGATGTCGCAATCGAATGCAGCTACTTGTGGAGGCCTCTTCACACGGTGCCCGCCTATGCCGATGCCACGGCGATCGTGGACGGAACCGCCGAGTATCTCTTCGAGCACGGACTGCGTCTGCCGAGCTCGAGCACTCTCACGGATTCGCGGGTCGATGAGGTGATCGAGACGGTCGTCGCTGTTCTGGGGTGACCAACTGCACGCGGTCCAGGAGGTTGGAACCAGCCTGTCTATCGGCCATAATAGTTGCGACCGCAAATAAAAAGCCGAAGCGTCCCCGAAAGGTTTGTCGCCATGCCTGCCATCACCGCTGACACACTCACTCTGCCGAAGTTGTCGAGCCCGGATCTGCACAGCCGGAGGGTCCGCCCGGTCCTGGCCGTCACGCAGGCGCCGAGCGGATTCGAAGGCGAGGGTTTCCCCGTTCGCCGTGCGTTCGCCGGCATCAGTCGTGAAGCGCTTGACCCGTTCATTCACATGGATCAGATGGGCTCGGTCGACTACGGCCCCTACGAGCCGAAGGGCACCGACTGGCATCCACACCGCGGCTTCGAGACGGTCACGTACATCATGGACGGCACGTTCGTTCACCAGGACTCGCACGGCGGTGGCGGTGTCATCAGCAATGGTGCGACGCAATGGATGACTGCCGGCGGGGGAATCCTGCACATCGAGACTCCGCCCGAGGAGCTCGTGGTGTCCGGAGGTTTGTTCCACGGCATTCAGTTGTGGGTGAACTTGCCCAGTCACAAAAAGATGATCTCGCCTGCGTATCAGAACCTCGAAGCGGACCTCGTGAAGTTGGTTGCGTCACGGGATGGCGGTGTGCTCGTGCGCATCAGTGCCGGTGAGATCGATGGTCACACGGGTCCGGGTTCGACGCACACACCAATCGTTGTCGCTCATGCGACTCTCGCGCCAGGTGCGCGTCTCGTCGTTCCGTGGAACCCAGCATTCAATGCTCTTGCGTACGGTCTCGAGGGTGCTGGTTTCGTCGGCGAGGAGCGTCACGCGTTCGGTCTCGGCAATCTTGCGGTCTTCGGGCCGGGAGACCTGCTCGAACTTCAAGCGCGTGACGACCAGTCGCTCGATGTGCTGTTGCTCGGCGGCCAGCCGATCCGCGAGCCGATCGTGGCGTACGGGCCATTCGTGATGAACTCGAAGCAGGAAATTCAGCAAGCATTCGAGGACTATCAGTCGGGACGACTCGGACGAGTGCCGATCGGTGGCATCACGCCGTATCGCCGCAAGCAGTGATCAGCCAGTCGTGATCAGCCGATCGTGATCAGTCGGTGATCAGTCGGTGATCAGGATTGGGATCGCGCCGAATTCACCCGGATCGGTCTCGAGACCGACTCCACCGCGAACAAGCAGCATCACCGTGTCACCTGGCTGAACGCCGGTGAGGTCGAGTGTGACCTGGAACGGTCCGGGTACTCCGAAGTTGCCGCCCATCGTCGTCTCTTGGTCGAGAACGTCACTGCTGCCGGCGATGTAGGCGTAGACGGTCAGGCTCGCTTCGAACCCTTCGGCCATACCTTCGACGACGAGTGATGACGCGTCGTCGACGCTGATTTCCGCGCCGTAGGCGGGATTAGTGATGACAGCGTTGTCGTTGAGTGTGCCGATGATGAACCAGCCGTTGTTCGGTCCGAGTTGGCGCACCAACAGAATCGCACGGAGAGTTTCGACGTCGCCGGGGGAGAAGACTTCGATTTCGCCGCTTCGGGAATCACCCGCCATGAACTCACCGATGACAGGTGGCAGACCGAACACGTGCAGCAGGTAATCCTCTGCAACCTCGCGTGGTGTCGCGAAGACTTCCGAGGCCGATGGCCAAATCGCTAGTTGCTCGAGTTGGATCGGCTCTGAGGTCGAGGGTGCCTGCGAGTCGGTGGGCTCACTCGAGGTTGTCGGTTCGGTCGTCGGAGTCTCAGACGAGGACGGGGCGTCGGTCGTGGTGGACTCGCTGCTCGAGCAGGCTCCGAGAACGACGCCCGTGAGGGCAAGAGTCAGGATCGCAGTGCGGACGTTCGACAAGTGTGATCTCACGAGGTCAAACTAACTGATCGTCTCCTTCGTTCTCAGGCACGAGTTCACACAGGCCATCGACGTTGTTTTCGACGTAATACAGGGCGCCACCATCGAAGTCTTCTACGAGTGACCAGGTCGCGAAGCCGTCGAGCATGTCCAGATCGCCTCCGCCGCGCTTGTCATTTTCGAGGTCCGTCCACGCGAGATAGAAGCCCGAGCACAGATCCTCGGCAAGTCTCCACACTCTTTTGATCAACCGATCCGGCGGTTGACGCGTCGGATCTGGGTTCTGGAGGTCCGAGACCCTCCAAGCCCAGCGGTCGTAGCGCCGCACTCGCGGGACACGTGACGACAGCCAGATGCCTTCGGCATTGTTCGAGTACACGACAGCCGACGCGGGCAATTCCGCAACGGCGCGACCGAGTTCGGGAACCAAGATCTCCTCACGATTGAGTTCGTCGACGGTGTCGTGGGCTCGGTTGGCAGCGACCACCGTGGACGACATCAACAACGCGATCGATGCAATACCGAGAGCGGGAACAGCAATGCGAATTGGCCGGGTCAGGGGAGAGATCGCCGACAGCACAACGACGACAATCAAGATCACGATCAGCGGGAGGAGGGGGAAGAAGATGCGTGGTGTGAACTCGACCCACACTCGGCGAGCAGAAACGAACGTGAACATCGGTAACAAGAAGAGGAAGACGGGAAGAGCTCGCAGTCGTGAGCGACTTTCGGATCGTCGAAAGAGAAGGAAGCCTGCAAGAAGAGAAACGAGGAGCACGCCCACGACGACGAGTCCTGAGACGATCGAGCTGTCCGACCAAGTCCACGAGTCATCGGTCGAGAACAGGCGCCCGACGACGATGAGCGAGGATCGAACGTCGTCTGCGAACGATTCACGGGCTTCGGTCACCGGACCACCGAGCGAACCAGCACGCAGAACGTTTTGGAGCACGACAGCAATGATTCCGAGAAATGCGGGCACGTAGTACTTGCACGTGGTGATGATGCGATCGGTCCATGTTCTCTTCTGCAGGAGAAGAACGAGCATCACAGCAGGAACGACGACATATCCCTGATAGCGAATGAGGCAGCAGGCCCACGAGGCAAGTATGAGTGGTGTGAGGTGTCGCCACGTCACCGGGTTCGGTGCTGCGGGAAGCCTCACCAAACTCAGAATCAACGTCAGGAGCGCAACGGTGAAGACAGGCTCCGACATTGCTTGGGAGTGCATCACCAAGAACGCTGGCCACGCAGCAACACCGAGTGCGACGAATGCGGCACTGCCATGCGGTCCGAGGTGGAAGGCAATGCGCGCGGCGAGAGCGATGATCGCCATCGCGCTGACGACATTGATGATGACAGCCGCCGACATCGACCCCCATCCGAAGAGCATGAGGAAACTGATCAGGAAGGGATAGCCGGGAGGAAAGTTCGTCAGTTCGCCGCCTGTGTACTCTCGCAATCCAACGCCGTTGGACACGTTTTCGGCGACCGACAGGTAGTACACCGAGTCGTATTCGAGGACGATGTTGTCGCTCGTGGCCCAGGCGGTGAGGAAGCCGACCAGGAGCATCGCCAGCACGGTGACGACCATATCGGCATGGTCGATCAGCCATCTTGTACGAGATTGCACGAACCCAGAAGTTTCCATTCAGCGGATGCTAGTTGTCCGAGATTTGGCACCTTGCTCGATCGAGCTCGCGAAGTACGGTGATATCAGCCCATGTTGAAGGACCTGTTGACACAGCGATTGCTCCCGTACAGGAAGTTGCTGATCGTCGTTGTCGTCTTTCAGGCAATCCAGGCCGTCGCTGGGCTCGTCCTGCCGACCATCAATGCCGACATCATCGATCGCGGCGTCGCCCGGGGAGACATCGGCATCATCTGGCGTCTCGGTGGATGGATGGTCGTGGTCACGTTGGTGCAGGTTGCATTCGCCATCGGCGCCGTGCACGCAGGATCCAAGGTTGCAACGGGATTCGGTCGCGATGCGCGTGCGGTCATGTTCGCTCGGGTGAACAGCTTCTCAGCCCGTGAAGTCAACACATTCGGGGCGCCGTCCCTGATCACGCGGATCACGAACGATGTGCAGCAAGTGCAGATGCTCGTCCTCACGACGTGCACACTGCTCGTCGCGGCACCGTTCACTGCGATTGGAGGCCTGATCCTGGCGGTCCAACAAGATGCCGCGTTGTCATGGGTGATCGTCGTTGCGGTGCCGATCGTGGCCGTCCTCCTCGGAACTGTGATCTCGAAGATGGTTCCGACGTTTCGCAAGATGCAGGAGTTCATCGACCGCATCAACGAGATCTTGCGAGAGCAGCTCACAGGTGTGCGAGTGGTTCGCGCGTTCGGCCGTGAAGACGACCAGATGGAGAAGTTCCGTGCAGGTAATGCTCTGCTCACTGCAACGGCATTGCGCGGTGGCCGTTTGATGGGTTTGATGTTCCCGACGGCCACATTGATCGTGAACTTGTCGAGTGTGGCAGTCGTCTGGCTCGCTGGTGGTCGCATCGCCGACGGTCGGATGGACGTCGGATCCCTTGTTGCCTATCTCACATATCTCACGCAGATCCTGATGGCGGTTCTGATGGCGACATTCATGGCGGCGTTGCTTCCGCGCGCATCTGTGAGTGCCGAACGCATCCAGGAGATCATGTCGACCGAATCGTCGATTCGTCACTCGGTCGATCCCGTTTCGGAGATCGATGGACCGATCCGTCTCGAACTTCGTCGTGTCGGGTTTCGCTATCCCGGTGCCGATGAGCCAGTGCTCGCAGACGTGAGTGTGACCGTGAATGCCGGCGAGACTCTGGCCATCATCGGCAGTACCGGATCGGGCAAAACGACTCTCGTCAACATCATGGCTCGCCTCATCGATCCAACCGAAGGTGCGGTTCTCATCAACGGTGTCGATCTGACTCGCTTGGCACCCGAAGTGCTCGGTTCGCTGTACGGGTACGTTCCGCAGCGACCCTATTTGTTCTCGGGAACGATCGCCTCGAATCTGCGCTACGGGAAGGACGAAGCGACGCAAGCCGATATGTGGGAGGCACTCGATATCTCCCAAGCCACGGAATTCGTGCGGGAACGAGGACTCGATGCGCCGATCGCCCAGGGCGGAGCAAACGTGTCGGGGGGACAGCGTCAGAGATTGTCGATTGCTCGAGCAGTCATCCGCCGTCCCCGTATCTACATCTTCGACGATGCATTTTCGGCTCTCGACCTTGCGACCGATGCACGGCTGCGCGCGAGCCTGCAGCCCCACCTGAGTGATGCCGTCACGGTGATCATCGGCCAGCGTGTGTCGACGATTCGCCACGCCGATCAGATCATGGTGCTCGAGGATGGCCGCGTTGTCGGTCTTGGAACCCACGCCGAACTCGAAGAGAGTTGTGCGACGTATCAGGAGATCCTCGCGTCACAAGCGATGACCGCAGGGGTAGGGCAGTGAGCGAGGATCGCACGCCGAAGCCGCCTGTGCAGTCGGGCGCGACGGTTGCTGAACTTCGCTCTGGTCGCATGAACACGGTCGGAGTGCCGACAGAGAAATCGAAAGACTTCGCAGGAACGTTGAAACGGCTCATGCGGCGAATGGCCCGCGATCAGATTCTCGTCGGGCTCATCTTCGTGATGGCCGTGACAAGTGTGATCCTGTCCGTGATCGGGCCGAGGATTCTCGGTCGGGCGACTGACATCGTGTTCGACGGAGTGCGTGGCCAGACCGATGGTGTCGACTTCGGTGCACTGCATCGCACACTGGAGGAAGCCGCCGGGCTGTATTTCGCTGCCTATCTATTGGCATACGGTCAGGCTTTCGTGCTGTCCGGAGTCGTGCAGCGCACCATGTTCCGTCTGCGTCGAGACATCGAGGCCAAGCTCCATCGCCTCCCTCTCGGATACATCGACCGCCATGCCAGAGGCGATCTTCTCAGCCGAGTCACCAATGACATCGACAACATTTCGCAAAGCTTGCAGCAGTCGCTCAGCCAGTTGGTGACATCGCTGCTCACGATTCTCGGCGTCACGATGATGATGTTCATCGTTTCGCCGATTCTGGCAATCATCGCGCTCGTGACGATCCCACTGTCGGTCATCACGATGAAACAGATCGCCAGCCGTTCACGTCAGAAGTTCATCGACCAGTGGAGACACACAGGCGAACTCAACGGACTCATCGAAGAAGCCTTCACGGGCCACGCCGTCGTCAAGGTGTTCGGTCGCCAGCAGGAAACCGAGCAGCGATTCGCCGTGATCAACGAGCGGCTGCAGCGAGCAGGTTTCGGGGCGCAGTTCATGTCTGGTTCGATTCAGCCGGCGATGATGTTCCTCGGAAACCTGAACTACGTGGCCATTGCAGTCGTCGGCGGGCTGCGCGTGGCAAATGGGCAACTGAGCCTCGGCGATGTGCAGGCTTTCATTCAGTACTCGCGCCAGTTCACACAGCCGCTCACGCAGACGGCATCGATGTTCAACGTTTTGCAATCGGGCGTTGCCTCCGCTGAGCGCGTGTTCGAACTGCTCGATGCCGAGGAGCAGACGCCTGATGTGTCAGCTGACGATGCGGTTACCTCAGCATCTCGCGGCCGAGTTGAGTTCGAACATATTTCCTTCTCCTACGATCCGACGCAGCCATTGATCACGGACTTGTCGCTCGTTGCCGAACCAGGACAGACGATCGCAATCGTCGGGCCGACTGGTGCGGGAAAGACCACGCTTGTCAACTTGTTGATGAGGTTCTACGACTTGACGGGTGGGCGGATCACTCTCGACGGCCGTGACATTGCAGAGATGTCGCGTCACGATGTGCGGTCTCAGATCGGTATTGTGTTGCAGGACACGTGGCTCTTCAACGGCTCGATTCGCGACAACATAGCATTCGGACGACCACAGGCAACAGAAGACGAGATTCGTGCAGCTGCCAAGGCGGCGTACGTCGACCGATTCGTCCATTCGTTGCCTCTCGGCTACGACACGTTGATCACCGAAGATGGCCAGTCGGTCAGTGCCGGCGAGAAGCAGTTGATCACGATTGCGCGGGCGTTCCTTGTGGATCCGACGATCCTGATCCTCGACGAGGCGACGAGTTCGGTGGACACACGCACCGACGTGTTGATCCAGAAGGCGATGCACGCGTTGCGGTCGGGACGGACATCGTTCGTCATCGCTCACCGACTGTCGACGATCCGAGACGCGACCATCATCTTGGTGATGGAGAACGGCGCGATAGTCGAACAAGGTTCGCATAACGAGTTGCTCGCTCGTCGAGGCGCTTATCACCGACTGTATCAATCGCAGTTCGTGGCGCCGACCGGCAGTTTGGACTGATCGAGAGCACTCGCAAGCCCGATGTCCGCTCATCGATTGGGGACATCGTGCAACGTCGGTATACATGTACCTGTGCGAGAGCAGGATCTCCTCGACTGGGATTGGGTGCGTGAGCATCGATCGACGATGTGGGCGAGGATGCCTGCCCAAGCAATGGCACGTCGTGCTCAGTCACATCCGAACGATCCCGTACTGGGAGACGGTCGGACAACTCTGGTTGCGGACGAACTGGCCCATCGTGTTGCCGGGGTCGCAACGCAACTCTTGGAGGAAGGCACCGATCGTCCTGTGGTTGTTCTCGTCGATTGGTCACTGACATCTGCAATAGCGATTCTCGGTGTTCAGTGGTCCGGACGATGCGTGATCCCATTGAACTCGAGCGATCCCAAAGCCTGGCTGTCCGGCATTCTCGATCGCATCGGTGACTGCACAATTGCCGATGCCACTGGCGTGAACAGCGTCCTTTTCGAAGATCGATCGATCATCGATGTCTCTCGAGTTGTCCCGAACTGGGTGGACCCTGTCCCAGTGCGTGGTGATTCCCCCTCACTCGTCATCTTCACATCGGGATCAACCGGCGTACCCAAAGGTGTGATCAGGCTTGGTTGGCAGGACGACGTGGCATCGATGCGAATACGCCGGGACTTCAGCAATGAGACTCGGTCAGCAGTGTTTGCGCCATTGCATTGGATTGGTGGTTTGAATGTTCTGCGCAGCAAATTGGGGGATGGATACCTTTGCCTTGTTGACCCCAGATCGATGAGCGCGGCTGAGCTCATCGACATCGTTCGCAAGGAGCGCATCGAGGCCTTGCATCTCACCCCATCTCTCGCGGAGTCTCTTCATCGTGAACTGTCGGGAGCTGAGGGAGTCGAGACTGTCACGAGAGTCCGATTCATCGGCGAAGAGGCGCGATGGTCATCTGTTCGTGCTGCTCGGGCTCTCGGAGGTGAAAGGACAGTCGTCTGTGCCACACTCGCGGCGTCGGTGTCATTGGGCACGATTGCAAGGATAGAGATCGTGCCGGATGAGCCGCTGGGAACAGGCCGACTGCCGATTGGCAGATCGGTGGGCGAGCACATTCGACTCGAGCCCCTCGACGAGGACTCGTCAACGCTGAGCGAATTGACCGTTCATCGATGGGTGAGCCATGGGTATTGGGGCGATCCACAATCGACGGCGAAGGTGTTCACACACACGA
>JBJTGN010000032.1:0-3100 GCA_046093905.1 Actinomycetota bacterium | reverse complement strand
CTCCGCGACATCTCGGGGATTCCCGAGCGCGAGAGATTACGCGGATCATTCAAGTACACCTGGTCCAAGAACATGAGAGCCCTTTCCGATCTCGGACCCGCTTTCGAGGAACTCGAAATCGAGAACATCCCCTTCAGGCTGATCAAAGGGGCAGCGGTTCAATTGCTCTTCGAAAGAGTCGGGGCGAGAACAATGGGAGATGTGGACCTCCTCGTCCATGAGGCGGATATCGACCGAGTGGCAGACATCCTCGTGTCACACGGATTTCGTCAGAACACCAGCCTTCCCTGCCCAGGACATCGCACTTCGGAAATTGTGAGCTACGTGAACTTCAACAAGGGGCCATCTCATGTCGACGTCCACCTCGCCGGTGCGAAGGAGCCAATCCGCCTTCTTCGCACCATCATGTTGGAGCCAGGAGTTCGGGTTCGGATAGCAGGCGCAAGTGTCGAAATTCCCGTGCCGGAACTCCTCCTCCTCCATGCTGCAAGTCACGGATCACATGCCACCGGACCAACCGACCTGATGCAAGCGGCTCTCGACATCACTCTCCTGCGCAATCGAACCGATGCTCGCCGACTTGTCACACTTGCGCGTCGCACGCGCACCATCATCAGTTTGCGAACCCTCGATCGTCATCTGGAGTCGCTCGAGATTCCTGGCTCGGGAGTCATTTTCTCCCCGCGAATTGTTCTGATGTCTTCCTGCCGGCACTTCGTCGCCGGAATCAAGGGCGCATTGACCACGGCGATCCCGATCATTCACAGGATCGCAGTTCGCTACCCAGGTCGAGCGACCGGTCGGACGATCCGACAACGCTTTCCTGGACACCAAAGGGCCTATCGAATGTGGTTGGCCACTGGGAAGTTTGCTGTATCTGAGCGTCTCGCTATGTCGCGATGGGGTGGTTTTCTTGCAGAGCCGACAGCGCCCGTCGAACACGGACAGCACGCCATGCCATTTGTACGGAGCCACCCGGCCATCGTCTGCTCACCGGTTCCTTCGGCCGCTTTCGACTGGCGGTTCCGATTTCAGGTTCCAAGTTGGGTGAGGGCCTTGAGTCTGGAGTTTCGCTCGAATCGTCTCGACGGTCTCGATCCCATTGTGTACGTCAATGGAGTTCCAGTGAGTCGGTTGGTCGCCGGAGACTCCAGTTCTCGACGAATCCGTCTGAGTGGATTCGGATCCTCATTCGAAGTCTCTCTTCGTCCGCTGGGCAATGCCTGCGAAGACTGCTTCCCGGGGCTCGATGACTTGGAGATCGTCGTGGAGTTCGAGGCGCAGAGAAGTGAGCCTGAGCAACCCGGAAGCAGCCGCCGAGTCGGCGCAGATCAATCCGTCGGTCGGCAGATCCTCAGATGGCGTGACGCATTCCGTTTCCCACGAAAATTCTTCAACGCTTTGGAACTCGTCCTCAGTCGACGACTCGACCTCGTCCGTAGAGGTTTCCAGCCCACAACCCGTGAAGGCGAGAACAAGGGCTGACGACACAAGAACGCGAGCGACTCTTTTTATGACCGACACTCTCACGTCGGAGACGACTTCACAAGAGCCAAGTTTTCGTGACCACAGGTAGGGAAGACGAACAGCAACAGCGTGGACTCACCTGTCGGGCAAGCCATTCCGTTCCCTGCTGGGAACTACCGAGTCCAACCGGTCGGGCCCCGCCATGCACTCAACTCAGTCCGATTTGCTTTATATAGTGTCACTACTATAGTTTCGCTAAATGAAAATTTTGCGCCTTATTTCGCTTGTGATTGTCGCCTCTGGACCGACAATTCTCCCAGTTACCGTAAATGCAGCACCCAGTGCCGATTCGATCACAACATGCACCATCATTGAGGGCGGAGTCGATAAGGGCTCGAATCACACGATCACCTTCACTCCCGGTGTTGTTCAGGGAACCCAGCCGGTGATCTCGATTACATCCAATGATCCTTCGAAGTACGTGGGATTCGAGCAGGGATACGTTTTGAAGTCGAGCCCGGCAGGAACACTCTTCACGGGCAGCCAGTCGATCAACGTCTTTACCAACGCAACGTTTTCGAGCTTCGACTTGACTTGGTACGTCGACAGTCAAAAATTCAATTCGAGCAATACCGCTTATCCGGCGACAACCCATGGGTTTCAGTATCGATTCTTCGCAGTCGAGGGCGTATCTCCATATTCGTACAACAGCGGCGATACCCCCCTGTGCACGCTGACGTACATCACTCCGCAGAGCGACGACCCGGGCGACGGTGATCCGGAATCCGGCGGTTCCGGAGATTGGGATATCGATCGAAACTACTTCCTCTCACGGACTACACAAGATCCATCGAGTGCTTTGCCAGACACCGTCTGATACTTGTCGGTAGCCGGTCCTACAGGGCGCCGGGGATATCTTCAGCTCAGATCGAAAGCTCACATACTTCAGGAGCCGAAGAATGCGTGTACGAATGCCTCGAGTGTGAGCCGATTCCATTCGTCAGGATCGACCAGCGTCTCACCTCGTTCGATCGAGACACGTCCGATGAGGACACTGTGCTGCCACGCAACAGCGGAGACAAGGTCGATCCCGGGACGGAGCCACCCCTTCTCGAGGCTGGGCTCGAGAGTCGCACACAGGCCGGCAACGATGTCGTCTTGCACCTTGGCGATTGCCGCCTCGAGCTCGGGGCGGGCGTAGGCACTGCCGAGGGCACTAGCTCGCACCCACCGACTCGGTCCACGTTGGGCTATGACTCCTGTCCATATCGCGATGAGCGTGGCACGCAACTCGTCGCGCGACGTGCACTTAGCCAATTCTGTTGCAATCTTTGCGGTGTCCTCCCGTATCTGACGACTGTAACGGGCCACCTGCGCCGCAATGACCAGACCGTCTCGGCCACCGAAATGGTGGTAGAGCGCTGGTGGCGTGACCCCAGCTTCCGCAGCGAGATCATTGACCCTGATCGCCGCCTCGCCCCCGGCGTCGATCGCCGCAACGGCAAGATCGAGGATTCGGCTTCGGCTGTTACTCGACATGACGTCTGACCCTACAAAAAGCGGGTCACTCCCACGAAGTGATTGCACTCAGCGCGCTCGAAGGGACTCGAACCCCTAACCTTCTGATCCGTAG
>JBJTGN010000031.1:0-7278 GCA_046093905.1 Actinomycetota bacterium | reverse complement strand
GGGATGCGACGGCGGGAGGTGCGCAACGGGCTGACGATCCCGCCGCGATTGACCGTCAGCACGCTCGCGCAGATGGCCCTGTATCCGCGGTGGTGGGTGAATGTGCTGACGACCGAGCCGCTGCGGTTCGCGTCACTGGGAGCACGGATGGTCCGGTGGGTGACTTCGTCACGCGGGTGTTCGATCCGTCGATGACGCTGCAGGACGTCGACTGGATCCGCGGGCAGTGGCCGGGACGTGTGGTCATCAAGGGCATCCAGTGCCTGGCGGACGCAGAGCTCGTGACCGACGCGGGTGTTGATGGACTCGTGCTGTCCAACCATGGCGGCCGGCAGGTGGACCTCGGCAGTGTTCCGCTGGAACTGCTTCCCGTCGTCGTCGACCGACTCGGTGACCGGGTCGAGGTGCTGCTCGACGGCGGTGTGATGTCTGGCGCCGACGTTGTCGGCGCGGTGGGCCTGGGGGCGCGGGCCGTCCTCGTCGGACGCGCCTACCTGTATGGCCTGATGGCCGGTGGTGAGGCCGGGGTGCGGCGCGTGCTCGACATCCTGGACAAAGAGATCCGCACCACGATGCAGCTCATCGGCGCCCGCGACCTCGCTGAGGTCCGCGCCAACGGTGTCCGACTGCGCCCAATCGTCTGACGGATGCGTGGGCGGCCCGCGGTCTCCCGCCGCGTCGTCGGCTTCGACCACCTCGCTACCGTGCAGTTGCCGGGGTCCCGTAGATGGTGATGACCCGCGAGAAGGGTGGGACGAGTGACTGGGTGGACCCCGGACGCTGCATCCGCACTCTTAGCCCCAGCGCTAGCCCCAGACGTACCTGCCTGAGTGGACCCGGAGCGGTCTGCCTGCGCCGAGAAGCGTTGGTACTGCTCACATTTCGGTCGTAGCGGCGTTGATTCCTGGGGCTTTTAATCCGTAGGTTCGGGGTTCGAGCCCCCGGCGACCCACCAGCGCAAACTGTTGCAGCGCAACAGTTTTCGCGATTCACGTTGCGAGCTGGATGGCTTGAAATCGCGATTTAGCCCCAACTTCAGCCCCAATTTCGGGGCTAAAGTTGGGGCTAAAGCAACCATTCGGCGACGGTAACGGGGTGCGGCGCCTGAGTGGCAGAGGCTGCCTGCCTAGCCTTTGGGCATTCACGGCAACGGTTCTCGTGTCTCCGGCCGCGTCGGCGGACTCAAGGCTGCGGAGGCGGCGAGCGCCGGAACCTACGGATGGGGCGTACGCACAGCCCACCAGCATGCGAGTGGCTACTGAGGGCACGGGTTGCACATGACCAATCGGGCGGTGCACGCCGGCAGCAGCTGCGGCTGCGCCGTCACAGACCCGTTCTGGTGAGCCCACGACCAGGCGTCGGAAGTCTCAGCCGCTGACCCAGAACGTGGAGCCTCGGGCAGAGTCGAGCACCGTGTCTGTGAGGCCACCTCGCGCCCCCTGGTCGTCACAGTCGGCCGGACGTCAGGTTCCGTCGGCCCTCCCCACCATGTCCTCTTGCCTCCGAGTACGCCTGAGCTGACGGACCTCAGAATCCGTGGCGGGGGAAGTGGGACGTGTGCCGGTCCGGTGGCTTCGCGCCCTGGTTGCGATTGAGTTGCGTCTCGCTGCACGGTGACTTGGGGTCGAGAGTGCGCCCAATCAGGTGAACGGTTGTCCTAGCTGCACTAACGACGAGCGCCTTCGCGCCCGCCGCGGCTCTGCGCGAACGCTTCACGCTTCAACCCCAGGGTTCTTGACCCAGTGGACCACTTCGAGGGTCGAGGTTCCGGGGGTGAAGATCCGTGCCACCCCCAAGTCGTGGAGGAGGGCGATGTCCTCGTCAGGAATGATTCCTCCGCCGAAGACGACGATGTCAAGGGCGTCTGCCTTCTCCAGATGCTCCATGATCGCGGCGAAGAGCGTCATGTGCGCTCCGGACAGGATCGAGACACCGATCATGTCCGCGTCCTCTTGGAGCGCAGTATCAACGATCTGCTGGGGAGTCTGATGGAGGCCTGTGTAGACAACCTCGATCCCTGCATCGCGCAGGGCTCGCGAGATGACTTTCGCCCCACGATCGTGACCATCGAGCCCAGGCTTGGCAATGACAACGCGAATGACATCCTGCGTGGAGTCGGTCTGCGTCATAGCGTCACCCGCCCTTGTGATCCGGCCCTTGATTCGGGTCCATTGCGCGGAACAAACCTAGAGCAGTAACGTTTCGGCACGCAACAACAGCGATTGCCCAGACCGCATCTCGAGGAGCTCCAGGCGTCGCCCTGTGACGGCCAGGATTCAGGACGGGGGTTGGCCCATGACGACGGACTCTCGACCGTGGACGCGTGAGGACCTCCCGCTGTCCGAGAGAGTCGAGTTGGTGCTCTCGGCGATGTCGCTCGAGGAGAAGGTCGCCCAACTCGGCAGTGCGCGGCCGACTTCAGGCACTGTCATCGCCGCACCGGGGGAGGAGCTGTTCGCTCACGAGCAGTCGGCCTATGGCGAAGCCACGCGTCACGGATTGGGCCAGTTGACTCGCGTTCTTGGCTCGCAGCCGGTTGAGCCGGAAGCCGGCGCGCAGCGACTTGCGGAGCTGCAGATGGATCTCGTGAGCCGTACGCGCCTTGGTATCCCGGCGATCGCCCATGAGGAGTGCCTGAGTGGCTTCACCACATATCGGGCCACCATCTTCCCCACCCCCTTGGCGTGGGCCTCGACGTTCCGGCCCGACCTGGTGGAGAAGATGGCCTTCACCATCGGAGAAGGCATGGCCGCCGTTGGTGTGCGGCAGGGACTGGCCCCCGTCCTTGATGTCGTTCGGGACCACCGCTGGGGTCGCGTCGAGGAGACACTCGGCGAGGATCCGTATCTCGTAGGCGTCATGGCATGCGCCTACGTGACGGGCCTCCAGGCGGCGGGCGTCATCGCCACTCTCAAGCATTTCGCCGGCTACTCCGCCTCCCGGGCTGGCCGTAACAATGCACCCGTGTCGATGGGCCCTCGGGAGCTCCAGGATGTTGTCCTCCTGCCCTTTGAGATGGCAGTGAGGCTGGGCAAGGCTCGATCGGTGATGCATGCGTACAACGAGATCGACGGCGTTCCCGCCGCTGCCAATCGCTGGCTCCTGACCGAGACCCTTCGTGAACGCTGGGGCTTCGATGGAGTCGTCGTCAGCGACTACTGGGGCATCCCCTTCCTCGCCACGACGCACGGCGTGGCGGCCGACGATGCAGATGCCGGGCGCCTCGCGCTCGCCTCCGGGGTCGACATGGAGCTTCCGGGAACGCGATGCTTTGGCCAGCACCTCGTCGAGGCGGTGGCGGAGGGTGCGATCCCGGAAGAGAGCCTCAACACGGCGGTGCGACGCGTCCTCACGGAGAAGGCGCGCCTGGGATACCTCGACACCACGCCACCTATCCGGCCGGAGCCAGGGCCCATCGACCTCGACAGCACCCAGTCGCGGTCCCTCGCGCGGACGCTGGCCCAGGAGAGCGTGGTCCTGCTGCAGAACACGCAGGACCTGCTTCCGTTGGATCCCCGGGAACTGCGCATGTCGGTCATCGGGCCGTGTGCCGCTGACCCCACTTCCCTCTTCGGCTGCTACTCGTTCCCCCGACATGTGCTCGAGCGGTACCCCGGACATGACATTGGGGTCCGGGCCGTCTCAGTCGTTGATGCACTTCTCGAGCGGGTAACGAACTCGCGTCTCATGGTTGAGGTCGGCTGCGACGTCTCCGACGATGACCGGAGTCGAATCCCCGATGCGGTCGCTGTGGCCGCCGCCAGCGACGTCGCCGTCGTGGTGGTCGGGGACCGCTCGGGTCTGTTCGGAACGGGTACCTCCGGAGAGGGGTGTGATGTCGAGTCGCTGGACCTTCCCGGGGTGCAGGGCGAACTGGTGGAGGCGATCCTGGACACGGGGGTACCAGTCGTGCTCGTCATCTTGGCCGGGCGCCCCTACTCACTCGGGGAACTTGCGCCTCGATGCGGCGCCATTCTCGTCTCCTTCTTCCCGGGTGAGGAAGGAGCAGCAGCCTTGGTTGACGTGCTCTTCGGTGACGTGAGTCCGTCGGGACGGTTGCCCGTGCAGATACCCGGACGTCCCGGTGGGGCCCCGGCCACCTACTTGCACCCAATCCTGGGTGGACGATCCGAGGGCATCAGCAACCTTGATCCCACACCGGCATTCCCGTTTGGCCACGGGCTCACCTACTCGCGGTTCTCGGTAGCGGACGTGCATGCCAGCGCCACTGAGATGACCACGGATGGCGCTGTCGAGGTCACAGCGATCCTGACGAACGTCGGGGAGTGTCGTGCGGCTGAGGTCGTGCAGATCTACCTCACTGACGTCGCGGCAGAGGTCACGCGGCCAGTGATGCAGCTCATCGGGTTCTCCAAGGTGGCGCTGAACCCTGGCGAATCAGCCCGCCTGACCTTCCTCGTTGATGCCGACATGCTGTCGTTCACCGGACTTGACCTCTCGCGCATCGTCGAACCGGGCACCGTGATCCTCCATGTCGCGGCCTCTGCCGCTGCAGTGTGGTCGTCAGTGACGGTGACGGTGACCGGACCCAGACGGGTCCTGGGCGGGAGCCGTGTCATGACGGTGCCCGTGGAGGTGGAGTTCCTCACCGAGGGCCTTGCGCGCAACTTCGTCGTGCAGTAACGTTTCTTCACACCTACGAGCGACGCGAGGACCTCATGACCTTCCTGCACCCCGATCTCGACCCCGCGCTCCACAGGCCGCTGACCGAGGAGTTCGTTGGCCCGACGGGCAGTGCGCTCCTTCCCGGGGGTTACGGCCGCGGGCTCATGGCGGTTGCTCCATGGGCACCGATGGTTGAACGGGGTGAGGGGTGCTGGATCTGGGATGAGGACGGTCGCCGTGTTCTGGACATGAACACCAACTTCACGACCAATGTCCTTGGAAACGCCCATCCTGCGATCGTCTCCGCGGTGCAGGAGGCCGCAGCCCGAGGACTGTCCTTCGGCATGTCGAACCGCTACGAGCTAGAGAACGCCGACCGGCTGCTCAAGCGCATGGTCGGGTTCGACCAGGTGCGCTACGCCAACTCGGGCACCGAGGCGACCATGCTTGCGGTGCGCATCGCCCGGGCCGCTACGGGCAAGGACAAGATCATCGTCGTGCGTGGCTCGTACCATGGCTGGAATGACGCCGTGCTGCCCACGGGTGGGGTGAACGCGCAGCGCGGTGTCCCCGCAGCGACACTGGCCGACACGCTCGTGGTCCCCTTCGACGACGTCGACGCGCTCCGCGCGGCGGTCCAGGCGAACAGCGACTCCGTGGCCGCCATCCTCCTCGACCTCCTTCCCAACCGAGTGGGCATGATCCCGCCGTCCGATGCCTTCGTGTCTGCTGCCGCTGAGCTGGCGCAGGGCATGGGAGCCGCTCTCATCGTGGACGAGGTCATCAGTCTTCGCCTGCACACAGGGGGGCTCACCACGTCACGGAACATCCCCGCCGACATGGTGGCGATGGGCAAGATGATCGGTGGCGGGATGCCCGTCGGGGCCGTCGTCGGCAAGCTGAAGTGGATGAACGAACTGGACACGCTGAGCAGTACAGGTCTCGAGGGAGGGGGCACCTTCTCAGCCAATCCTCTGACCATGGCAGCAGGGTCAGCGGTGATGGACAACTTCGGCGCACCGGAGATCGATCGACTCGCCACCCTTGGCGATCGATTCCGTGACGGCATTCGCTCGGTCATGGAGGCGCACGGCTGGGCGCCACGTGGCCAGGGATCACTTACCCGGCTCTTCCCGCTGGGCATTGACGAGCCCTCAGCGATCGTTGAGACCCAGCGGCGTCTCTGGTGGGCTGCGTACGACCGGGGAGTCCTCATCGCCAAGCACGGCGTGGCGGCGCTATCGACGCCGATGACTGAGGACGAGATCGACGAGGCTGTCGCCGCGCTTGTGGAAGCGGTGCCCACTGTCGAGAAGGCCTCATCAAAGTAACCGGATCGTGATCCAACAACCTTGACAGCCCATCGCAAGCACTGAAAAATCGATACTGCAAAAGCTGCGGGCCGCCAAAGGCGACCGGCAATGGAAGTCAACTCACAACAAGGAGATGCAGGTGAACCGTTCACACAAGGGTTGGATCGGCGTTCTGGCCGCGACGACCCTCGCTCTAGCCGCCTGCGGCGGTGGATCCAGCTCCGATACGGAGTCGTCAGCTGACGCGAGCGCGGCCGCCTCGGCTCCTGCGGCATCTGACGCGGCAGCCGGCGGCACTGCCGATCTGTCCGGCCAGAGCTTCACGTTCGCCGGCTTCGGTGGAGCCCTCCAGGAGAACCAGACCAAGGCGTGGTTCGACCCCTTCTCGCAGGCCACCGGCGTCACGGTCAACCAGACAGACAACACCGGACTGGCAGCCCTCCAGACCCAGGCCGATGCGGGAAGCATCCAGTGGGATGTCGTCGAGGAGGCGCAGTTCGGGATCGACACCAACTGCGGAACGCTCTTCGAGAAGATCCCGGACATCGACCGAAGCCAGATCGACCCCAACTTCATCACCAACGACTGCGGTGTCCCGGTCGTCAAGTTCTCCTTCGTCCTCGGATACAACAAGGACAAGTACCCGACGCCGCCGGACAGCATTGGTGACTTCATCAACGTGGAGGAGTTCCCGGGCAAGCGCGCGGGCAGCGACTTCGTGCAGAACGGGGTTCTCGAAGCGGCCATTCTCGGGACCGGTGTCGCACCCGAGGCCCTCTACCCCCTTGACGTCGATGCGGGCCTCGCAGCCCTGACGGCCATCAAGGACGACCTCGTCTTCAAGGCTTCCTTCGCCGAGATCCAGGATGCACTCGCGTCGGGAGAGGTCGACATGGCCCTTCTGCCCAACGGCCGTGCGTTCAATGCCAATGCGGCCAACCCCAGCATCAACGTGACGTGGGGCGATGCACTGACCCTGTGGGACAACCTCGCGATTCCGACTGGCGCCCCGAACCAGGAGGCAGCGAAGGCGTTCCTGAACTACGCAGCGACGTCGGATGCCCAGGTGGCGCTCGCGCAGGCCTTCCCGTACGGCGTGCTCACCGCCGGGGAGCCGCCCGTGCTGTCCGACACCATGATGCCGTTCTTCCCCGACAACCCGGAGAACCTCGAGCAGCTCGCCTATCAGGACCAGACGTGGTGGGGAGACAACTTCGACGCTGTGTCTCAGCAGTGGACCGCCTTCCTGTCTGGATGATCAGTGCATGAGCGTCCCCCCGGATAGTCAAGCAGTCCTGGTCCTCCCTCCTGTGGCGGTTACACCGCCACAGGAGGGAGG
>JBJTGN010000030.1:0-9290 GCA_046093905.1 Actinomycetota bacterium | reverse complement strand
TCCCGTCCGCTTACAGCCGGGCTTTTCGGCTCTTCTACAACACCGTCATCCCGATTGTCTTGGCGCGCGCAACGCATGTCTTCACGGTGTCGGCTAGTGAGGAGAAGTCGATCCTTGGCCACCACCTCCGACTGATCGACAGCGGCAGGTTGACGGCGGTGCAGAACGGTGGCGGGGAGACGGCCGTGGGAATGCCAGTCTCATCCGCGCTTTCCTCCTTGCGGGCTGGTGCACTTGCGGTTCCTGCCGAGCAGTTGCGTCCGCGGATGTGCCTTTACGTCGGCTCGTTGACCAAGCGAAAGAACGGCGAAGGTCTGGTGCGCGCTGCGGTCGACTTGGTGGATGGATGCGACGTGTCCTTCGTCATCGTGGGATCGTCAGGATCGCAATTCGAGCAACTGGGCCTGGATGTCCCTGATCGTATCCGTGATCGAATCCGCTTCCTGGGGCAAGTGAACGACCCTGTGCGACTGGAGGAGTTGTACCGTCAGGCCAGAGCGTTCGTCTTTCCGTCGTTCTACGAAGCGTCTCCTCTCCCCCCAGTTGAAGCGATGAGCTTCGGCACCCCGGTGGTGTGCAGCGATATCCCGAGCCTGCGTGAACGGTGCGGCGATGCCGCGGTCTACTGCGACCCGGCCGATGTAGGGTCGATTGTTGACGCCGTGGCCGGTGTCCTCGCTGATGAGGACGTATGGCAGGACCTGCAACACCGAGGGCTGAAGCAGGCCGAGAAATTTAGTTGGGAGCGACAGGTCAAGGCAGTTATGGACGTAATGGTGTCGGCCTAATGGGCGCCCGGGCTCCCCACGTGCGGATAATCCACGAGACGGCTCCCGATAAATATTATCCTGCGGTCCTTGAACTGGACCGTGCGGGGCGGATCACGATTGTGGGCCGGCATCGGTACAGCGTTGCGAAGGAATGGCTACGATCCTGGCTGAAGGACCGGCAACCTTCAGGCGCGAACACCCGCTCATCCGTGCGTGACTTTTCACTGCGTATGCGTCTTCCGGAAATTCGCGACGAAGTCGTCATCCTCGGTTTCGCGCCGTGGGATTGGCGCATGGCGATATATGGGCGACTGGCGCGGCGTAATGCCGTGGTGTATCACACCTCTTGGCCCTACTGGGAGACGGAATCGGTTCCGCGACGGTACGGCCTGCTGAATCCTGCGTTGCAGAATCTATGGCTTAGGACCCTGCGCCTGCACAACGTGCATGTTGTCGCAGTGCTCGATGAATCCCGTCGGGAATTGCAGGACCTTTACGCGATTGAGTCGACGGTCATTCCGCACGCTGTCCCCGAAATCTTCTTTGCCGCGCGAAGACAGTACGGAGTCGGGCACTCTGGTTCGCTCAGACTGATTTTTGTCGGAGCGCTATGGAAGAAGAAAGGACTGGAGCAAATCCTCGCGCTCATGGATTCGCTCCGCGGCGAGACAATCGAACTCACGATCGTCGGAGACGGGGCCTTGCAGAGACGTTGCATCCAGGCTGCTGCGAGCAACCCGGCGATTCAGTTCCTCGGCCCGATTCGAGATCGCGCGGAACTCGCAGAGACGATGGCCGCCCATGACATTCTGGTGCTGCTCTCCCAACGTGAGCCGCCGTGGGAGGAACTCTTCGGCATCGTCATTGCCGAGGGCATGGCGGCCGGTCTTGGAGTAATCGCCAGTAACCACATAGGGCCCAGGTCGCTGCTGCAAGAGGCCGGCCTGGGGAATCTATTCGACGATGATGATCTCGAAGGTCCGCTGAGCCTCATCCGCCGGTTGGCATCGCATCGGACCGAATTGGAATCTTTTCGCAACGCTCACTCAGATCTCGCCGATCGCTTCCGCCTGACGTCTGTCGCAGATCAGTGGCACGAGGTGATCGACGGTGCCTATCGCCGTCTCGGGGTCGGGGATGACGAAAATCTCAGCTAGGATATCTCGAGAAGGGAGCCGAGACGGGTTCGACGGCACGCTGCCTCGCAAGCGGCGGTCGGTAAGAGCTACGGGGAGGGCCGCAGCGTGCTAGCTAGCTTGGGACTCGCCGTCTTGGCTCTTGGGGTCAATCTTGCGCTTCCGCATCGTGCTCGGCTCATCGGGGTGGCGTTACTTCTAGTTCCCCAGTTCTATCTGCCCGGACTGCCGGCTTCGATTGCCGTGCTGTGGACGTTGATGACATGCCTCATGGGCATGACCATTCGTGGGCGCCCCAGTGCCGCGAGTCACCTCCTTTTAATTGCCGTGCTATTCGTGGCAGCTACTGCGGCTTCATTGCTGTGGGCGCTTCCGGTGGGCATCTATCTTGGAGTTGTTTCCGTTACATTTGGGGTGGTGTTCACCCTGTGGCTGCGTGAGGGGATCGTGCTGGCCAGGAATGATGCAAGCCTGGTAGACACAATCGCGGTTTGGGCTGCGCCCGGTATCGCGATTCAAGCGCTCCTCGCGATTGCGTTTCAGATTAGCCCTGGACTCGAGAGTCAATTTCACCACTCCCGTCTGGCAGCGTTACTGATGGGCCCTTTGGTAGTGAATCTGTATACAACCGCGCCGAACAACGTCCTCGACGCTGACAAGTCCGGCGGGCTTTACGTAAACGGCAACGCTGCCTCTCTCTTCGGCGGTGTCGCCGGACTCCTGCTTTGTATCGCGGCGCGCCGTACGCACAGGCACCGCTGGCTGTATTCGGTAGCGGTGCTGTCATTCGCGGGATCTGTTGCGACAGGCTCGAAAACCGGCGTGATCGTCGGAAGTCTCTGCGCTCTGTTCGTGCTGTTCCTCCCGCATGTATTGAGAAGCTCGGGCGCGATAGCCAGTTTGGCGATTACGGCCTTGTTTTCAGTCGCTCTGTCCCTCACCGGGCTCGGTGAGAAGGTTCAGACGGCGCTTAGCGACTCAAGCTTCGCCACTCGACAAATGCTGTGGGCGCGTGCCGCGCAGTTATTGCAGGATTCACCATTGCTTGGGGCTGGATTCGGCGGCTGGACGGGACAGGCGGTGGGCAAGATCGGGAGCCGTTTCGAGCTTCCGCCGCACAACTACTTGGTCTCGGCTTGGATTTACTCCGGCATAGTTGCCGCCGCTTTGGCGCTGGCGTTCGTGTTGGTGACCCTAGCCTTCGGGCTTCGTGTATCGGCTGAACAGACGGCGCTTGCAGATCGCCGAACCGCTGTAATGGCCGTCTGTGCAACCCTCTGGGTGTTCATCCACGGCATCGCTGATAACACCCCCGTGTATGGCGACAGGCAGACGATGATTCTGTTCGCACTAGCCATCAGCTACCTCTACGCCATGGCGCCAAAGGGCCGGATGTTCCCGTCCGCGAGTGATCGCACGGATCCGAGCACATCAACAGCGTCAATAGCCGGGCGGCGGCCGAATGGGTTCGGTGCGAATCGCATCCGCAGTAATCTGTGAAGCAGGTAGAAGTGTCAAAAAAGCGAGCTCTAGTTACCGGGATCACTGGCCAAGACGGTGGGCATCTGGCGCCACTGCTGGAAGCAAACTGCTACGAGGTCTACGGGATCATCCGTGGGCAAAGCAACATGAAAAAGGAGCGACTGCTCGAGGAGTTCCCGTACGTTCGACTAATCGAGGCCGACTTGCTCGATACGTCGTCAATAATCCGCGCGGTTGACGAGGCCGATCCCGACGAGTTTTACAACCTGGCCGCCATCAGCCACGTGGGATATTCGTTTAAGAACCCGAGCCTGACGCTCGACACGACAGGTAGGGGCGTCCTGAACTGTCTGGAGGCGATCCGCATGACGGGCAGATCAGGAAAAACCCGGTTCTACCAGGCGTCCACATCCGAGATGTACGGAGGGCTCGACTATAACCGGCCCGGCTTAGGGTATGACGAAAATTCGCTGTTCCATCCGCGCAGTCCCTACGGGGCTGCAAAGCTCTACGGCCACTGGATCGCCAAGAACTATCGTGAAAGCTACGACATGTTTGTGTCCTGCGGCATCCTGTTCAATCATGAGGGCGAACGACGCGGAATAGAATTCGTCACTCGGAAGATCACCCACGCCGTCGCGCGGATTCATCTGGGACTGCAGGACAGTGTTGCTCTAGGGAACTTGTGGCCGAAGCGTGACTGGGGTTACGCGGGCGACTACGTTCGTGGTATGTGGCAGATGCTGCAACATGACGAACCGGACGACTTCGTTCTTGCCACCGGTGAAACGCACTCAATCGAACAGTTTCTGACGCTGGCTTTTCGTGAAATCGGCGTCGGCGACTGGGGTCCGTATGTCACTCAAAGCGAAGCCCTCTTACGGCCGGCAGAGGTTGACATCCTGCTCGGCAATCCCGCGAAAGCGGAGAACGTGCTCGGTTGGAGCCGAGAGGTCGATTTCCCAGGTTTGGTGCGCAGGATGGTCCAACACGACATCGCATATCTTCAGGATCGTCTGGGTGATCGTTTCGAACCATGACTCAAGTCGGTTACGGGAACACGATCGCGGTGACGGGTGCAACGGGATTTGTCGGGCAGGCGCTGGTTGAGAATCTGAGTGCCGCAGGCTACGGCGTCATCGGAATATCCGAACGGCCGGAGCCGCCATCGAGGATCAGTGGATTACTCAAAGAATACGTTCGGGCTGACCTCACTCGTGGATGGCCCACCACTGGTCCATTTAATGGAGTTGTGCACCTAGCCGGCCTGGCAGCCGTGCAACCGTCATTCGATCACCCACAGGACTATTTGAACACCAACAGTTCGATGGTGACCCATTTTTTTGAGCATGCGCTTCGGCACGCGTGGAATGGTAGGACGCTCATCGTGAGTTCCGGCGCGGTATACGGAACTGCCTGCAGCGATAGCGGTTTCACAGAGGAGTCGCCGGTAGTCGCGACGTCACCCTACGTTGTCTCGAAACTGTTGGTCGAAACGCAGGTGGAGTACTACCGTCGTCGAGGGGTCGAGGCCTTGGTGGTCAGGCCCTTCAATCATATCGGGCCGGGCCAAGGGCCCGGATTTGTCGTACCTGACCTGGCGCACCAGGTTGCTAGTGCCCAACGAGGGGGGGATTTAGCCGTCGGAAACCTGCACTCAGCGCGGGACTATACTGATGTCCGCGACATCGCTCGGGCTTACCGGCTGTTACTGGAGCTGCCGAATCCCCGTGAATCTACGTACAACGTATGCAGTGGCCACGCGCACACCGGTTGGCAGGTCCTGGACGCAGTGTGCGAAGCCCTGGGAAGAGAGGTGCCACCCACCCGGGTCACCGACAGCCGGGCAATTGACCCCGAGGTGATAACCGGCAGCGCGGCACGACTCCGGCTGGAAACCGGATGGGTACCGACCTATATGTTCGCGGAGTCCATTTCCGACTTCGTGAGTTCCAGCTAGAAAGAGATTTTTGGACTGTGCGTAACAGCGGCATCCTCCCAACCCGCCTCGCGGGCAGGATACTCATGCATGCGCAGGTCGTGATCTACACGCTGAGACTGGGGTTCTCGAACCGGTGGTCTCGGCGGCCGATCGTCGGCGAGTGCGATGTGGATGTCTCGGTGACCACCTATGGCGTTCGAACCCGCCGTGTCTGGCGAACATTAGAGACAATCGGCCGCGGAACGCGGCTGCCGCGCAGCATCGTTCTGTGGCATGAGGATCCGGCCTGGGTGATGAATCCGCCAGCTTCTCTGCGCAGGTTGCAGAGGCGTGGTCTAACCATCAAGCATTGTCCTGACTACGGGCCGCATAAGAAGTATTTTCCCCACGTCATGGAAGGTAACCTGCGGAGGCCACTCGTGACGGCCGATGATGACGTGCTATACCCACGCGGTTGGCTGCGAGGATTGCTCGCGAATTATCGGCCAGACCTCGTCGTTGCCTACCGGGTGAAAGTGATAACCGACGGCCCGTATGCATCCTGGCCGGCGTGCGCGAGCACCGTACCCTCCTTTGGCCTTTTGCCCACTGGCGTTTCGGGCGTGATTTACCCGCCAAGCGTCCTTGAAGCACTGTACTCGCGGGGTGATCAATTCATGCGTGTGTGCCCACGTGCAGATGACTTCTGGCTGCACTACGCGGCTGTAGCGGTAGGTGTTCCCACTCGGCAGGTGTGGGAGGCGGCGGCGAATTGGTGGCCGACCCGTCCGAACGAAAAGGGTCTTGAAATTCATAACGCGCTTGGCGGTGGCAACGATGCCATCTCGGAAGTGGTTAGGAATGTGTGGCTCGGGCCGACTCCGACCGGGGAGCGTGAGTGAGTCCCTATCTAAGCAATCCCCACCGCTTAGTCGGTTCCAACCGCAGTTAGACCAAACGGAGAAACTTTTGCCTGAAATCGTCTTGCAAGGATCGAAGTCCTACCGTCCGGCGTTTCTTTACCGCGCTGCGTTGAATCGCATTAATCACAGGATCGCGAAGGAGAACCTGCAGCACTTTCCACAGCTCGCGATATTCGCTTTCGACAATATTGGTCTCGCGATAAACCTAGAAGGCAGGTACGAATCGGACTGCCTGGAAGTGCTGTCCCAATTTCTAACCGAGCGCTTGCGGATCGATACAAACTCCACCGTGTTGGACATCGGGGCGAATATTGGGAACCACGCGGTCTTCTTCAGCAGGATATTCTCAAAGGCGTATGCGTTCGAGCCGAACCCGCATGTGTTCCGACTCTTGAACCTAAACAGCGACGGTTCGAATATCGTGCCTCTGAACTACGGTCTTAGTAACGGGAACTCAACGCTAGCTTTTGAAATAGATCCAACCAACTTGGGCGCCTCGAAGGTAGTGACGCGGGATTCCATGTCACAGAGTCGGCGATCGACTACGACGATAGAGGTGCGGCGCTTGGACGAGGATCCGCTCATCAGGAATGAAAACGTATCCCCACTGAAAGTTGACGTCGAAGGACATGAGCTGGAAGTACTTGAGGGTGGGGCGGATCTCATCGAAACTGCTCGTCCCGTCATTGTTTTTGAGCAGGGTCCCGAAACGATTTCGGATGGATCCAGTCCGGTGATTGACTTTTTGAGAGATAGGAATTACCGGTTCTTCACCATTCAGAGCAACTTTTATCTTGGCCGCCGGTATCCCGCCAGACTTCTCGCCTTGTTCATGCGTATGTTATTCGGCTTCCGTAAAAACGTGGTGTCTACCGACCGATTCGATTCCCGGTTCTACCCGATGATTATCGGGGTCCCTGGGAACGTGAATTATCGTTCAGTGAGTTGATGCCTGCGACTGGGAGCTGCTGAGTTCGACGTTTGCGACGTCATTCCCTCACGTGCTGCCGGTTTTCAACGACCGCGACTTCGCCTTCGGAGACCTGCGTGTACTTCCGTGAGTCGCCGACGGTGTCTTCGCTGTAATGACCCGAGTAGTAGTAGTAGTTGTACGATTCGCTTCCGCGCGTCGGGATCATAGTGAACACGGCCCCCAGCAGTCTGGCTCCGACATCCCGCAGGTTGCCGACTGCGTGTGCAAGTTGCTCGCGTTTGGTTTGTCCGAATTTCGCGATCATCAGCGCGCCATCGGCGTGGGTCGACAAGATCGCCCCGTCGGTAACGGCGAGGAGGGGAGCCGAGTCGACGATGACATAGTCGAATTGCGAACGGAGTTCGTCTAGAGCCTTTTGCGCAGCATGCGATCCCAGTAGTTCACTGGGATTCGGTGGGGTCGGACCGGCTGTAAGCACGGTTAAGCGGGGAAACTTAGTTGTTTGCAGAACCTCGGAGAGCGAAGCCGCGCCACTGAGCACGTTGCTGAATCCAACGGTACCCACAAGATCCAGATACTTGTGAAGCGACGGGCGGCGCATATCACCATCAACCAAAACCACGTTCTTATCAGCTTCCGCGAGTGCAAGTGCGATGTTGATCGCGGTGGTCGACTTACCCTCGCTCGGTGCGGAACTGATGACCACGATCACGCGCGGGGGATTGTCTACCGCCAAGAATTGCAAGTTGGTTCGCAACTTCCGAAAGGCTTCGGCGATTCCGGAGTTGTCTTTCTCGAACAAGATCGCGGGATCGTTTCGTCTGTTTTTGTCGAGCGGGATGGTGCCGGCCAAGCCAACGCCGGTGATGTCCTCCAGCGCATCCTTGTTCTTCACGGTGTTGTCGAGGAGGTCGCGGAGAACCGCAAGACCCAACCCCATGGCCAGGCCGGCAATTAGGCCGAGACCGATGTTACGGACTTTCTTCGGAACGACCGGTTTCAGCGGGACCGACGCTCTCTGCTCGACCACGACTCGGGCGTTGGGTTTCGCCCCGGGGCTGGGAGTTTCGAGTTCGCGAACCATCACGACGAACTCGTCCGAAAGCGCGTTCGCAATGTCGCGTGCCCGCACCGGCGAGGGGTCAAGGACCCTGACGTTGATCAGCACGGTGTCGAGTTTTGCGGTGGCCTTGACGTTCGACCTGAGTTTGTCCGCAGTCATCCCGAGATCGAGCTTGTCAATAGTCCGCTGCGCTAGTGTCTCTCCCTGGAGAAGTTCGGTGTAGGAAAGCACACGTTCCTGTGAGAGACGATTTCCTTGATACAGGTCGGTTGCCGAAGCGCCGACAGTAGTTGATAAGAAAAGCCTCGTTGATGCCTGGTAAAGCGGCGTAGTAGCAAAAGTCACCGCAACGGCTACAAGAAGTGCTCCAAGCACGGTGATTGCAATTACTTGCCAGCGCGTACGCAGAAGTCTGGTGAAGTCTCGAATATTCAAGTCAGTTCCTCGCTGGGCATTCCGGTACAGACACCGAAGGTTTGAGGGAATCGATCAGTGGCTGAACGGGCATCTGGGGGATGCCCTCAGCAGTGGGTTCTGTCAGTTGGAACACAAGTTCACCGCTCTGCCCGGGCGGTATGACGACCTGAATCTCGAAGACCGGATGCCCGCGCTCTAACTTGGACGAGGCGAAAGACCTTTCGCCATTGGAGGTAAGGTTTATTAGTTTTGCGCCCCGCGTTGCGATCAGTCGAACTGAGGTGATCATAGTACCGCTCGGTGCGTTCAGTTCCTTGAATGCGGCCTTGACGTCGGTTGCAAGACCCAGCGTTCCGGCAACGTATTCAGGCAAATTTCGTTCGTCCGCGGTGTTGGACAAGTGCACGGTAATGGTGGAGTTCCTGGTTTCGCCGTCGCATCCGTCTGCTGCGTATTCGATTTTGCGCTCTAAGTAATAATCCATGTTGTTGCCGCCGAGGTTATTGAGAATCACGTTTGCGTAGGGGCCGGTATCCTCGGGAATGACGTGAGCCAGCGGGGTCTCCTCGAGAATCTTCTGATCGGCGGGCACTGCGCTCCAGACCATGATCCGTCGCTCGGAGGTCGCTTGGCCGAGTGCGTCG
>JBJTGN010000029.1:0-15221 GCA_046093905.1 Actinomycetota bacterium | reverse complement strand
GCCAGCATCGAGCCGGTCATCCCTTCCTTGCCCAATTTCGGTTGATACGAATCCACTCGCTTCGCCACGAAATGGCGCTGCGCACTGGTCTTACTGTAGTCAGGCGGATCTGCTCGCGCCCCAACTCGTCATGGATCTCACACGTCACATCATTCGAGGACGATCGGGAGCAGACTTCACCGGTCTCCGGTCTATCGCCGCTGACCCCAGGGCTATCAGGTTGTGCGCAAGTTCGCCCGGACCGACTTCGTGCACCTCGGTCGGCATCGCGGACTGCCGCGCCAACTCCGATCGGAATGCCATCTATCGGAATGCCATCTGATGGCCCATTGCCCTCTATTCTTTTGAACGAGGTTCTGAGTTCGTGTCCCGGACCCAGACCATTTCACCGTACAAAACGGCCAGCCCACACGGGCGTGACCGCAGACGACGACCCTCTCCTGAAAGGATTGGTCAGTGACTGAGATTCCCGAGCACCTACTGAAGAGATCTCGCGACCGCAAAGCGGGCGCCGGTGCTGCATCTTCCGATTCCGCAGCTGGAGCCTCGGTCCCCGCGACCACGACCCCTTCGACTCCTGCTCCTGCGCGTGCAGTCCCTGAGGCTCCGAAGGTCGAAGTCAAGGCCGACCCTCCGTACGTCGCAGCTGCCAAGCGCCGCCAGCGCATTCCGTCATGGGCGATGGCGACACTCGCGCTGATGCCGATCTTCTTCTTCATGTACGTGCGCGGTCTGCAGCCCCAGGAAGTCGAAGCAGCCGGTCCGATTGCGATCGGAATCGAAAACTACGGAAGCTGCGCATCGTGCCACGGTGCCGATGGTGGCGGCGGAGCTGGCCGCGTGCTCAACAACGGCGAATCGCTGAAGACCTTCCCGCACATCGAGGACATGTTGCTGTGGGTCTATGCAGGAACCGAAGCATGGGAAGCAGCCGGAGTCGACTCCTACGGTGACCCGAATCGCGAAGGCGGCGCTCACTACCCGCGTTCGTACAACGGCGGCGTGATGCCCGCGCAGGGTGCCGAGTACGGCGGCGCGCTGACCGATTACGAAATCCTGGGCGTCGTCTGCCACATCAGGTACGACATTTCCGGCGCAGATTCAGCCGGCGAATGGGCCGAGGAATACGCCAAGTGGTGCAGCGAGGAGAGCGAGATCTTCGCTGGACTCCAGGATGGATCGCTCACCTTCGCCAGCGAAGAACTCGGAGTCGGAATCGAACCCCGACTCGGTCGTTCAGCCGGCGACATGGCTGCTGAGTGACCTGACAACCTTCTCGGTCGTGCGTTCGACCGAGCCATCTGGTCGTGTCCTGCCTGTGATGCAGGTCGTCCGCGCCCTCACCTGTGACAAACGGAACTGCGGTCCTCGTCCACAAATTGTGTCTCTGTCTCGGTGACTCAGGCTCGTGACCGACACACTGAGGGCATGAGTTCCAGCTCGACGCCCGCCGACTCCGACATGATTTCGTCGAATCACGATGTTCTCGTGATCGGTGCCGGACCTGCGGGTGCGGCAGCTGGATACTGGCTGGCCAAAGAGGGCCTCGATGTCGTGATGGTCGACAAGAAGTCGTTTCCACGCGAGAAGACATGCGGTGACGGGCTGACGCCGCGCGCTGTCAAGCAGATCGTCGACATGGGACTCGGCTCCGAACTCGAGAAGTACCACCGTTACGAAGGCCTGCGTGCGACCGCACATGGCAAAGCACTCGAACTGCAGTGGCCGACACATCCGATCTATCCCCAGCACGGCTACGTCGTACGGCGACGTGAACTCGACACGATGGTCGCTCGCCAAGCTCAAGCAGCTGGCGCGACTCTTCTCGAAGGCCACGAAGCTCTTGCTCCTGTTCTTGATCGAGGCTTCGTGCGAGGCGCAGTTGTACAGGCAAAGGGTTCGGAGACTCCGGTCGAACTGCGTGCCAAGTACATCGTTGTTGCCGATGGAGCCAACAGCCGTTTCGGCCGTGCACTCGGCACGTATCGAACGAAGGAGTGGCCGTACGGCACAGCCATTCGCACCTACTGGGAGACACCTCGTCACGCAGAACCGTGGATCGAATCGGCACTCGACGTCAAGGACCGTCAAGGTAACCCGCTGCCCGGCTACGGCTGGATCTTTCCCGTGGGTGACGGCACCGTCAACATCGGTGTCGGACTGCTCTCGACGTTTCGCGACTTCAAGTCGGTGAACACGACTCACCTGCTCAATGAATACGCCCACATGGTTGCTGATCGATGGGAGATCGATCCGGATCAGCCGACGCACAAGGCAACGTCTGGTCGTATCCCGATGGGCGGTTCGGTCGGTCCGAAATCGGGACCCACGTATCTCGTCATCGGCGATGCTGCCGGCAGCGTCAATCCCTTCAATGGCGAAGGAATCGACTACGCGTACGAGACGGCTCGAATGGCAGCCCAGATCCTCGCGGAAGCAATCCGCAACAACGACCCGGCTGCACTGCAGCGCTACCAGTCGCTTCTCGACGACGAGTACGGCCAGTACTTCAAGGTGGCCCGTCTGTTCGCGCGCATCATCGGCCGACCGGCGATCATGCGCGAACTCTCCCGAGTCGGCATGCAGAGCCGCACATTGATGGAGTGGGTGTTGCGCATCATGGCCAACTTGTTGCGACCTGATGAGATCGGCCCGGCCGAGGCTGCATACAAGGCAGCAGCCGCAATCGTTCGACTCGCCCCCAACGCCTGAAGACGAGATCTGTTCGCTCAGTTGCAGCGCACCGCTGAGACTTGAGATTTTTCCAGATCGACGATCGTCACGTGATCGTTGCGGAACTGCTCGACGAATGAAGTCAAGTTCGCAGTCTCCTCATCGCAACGTCGAGAGACTCGATCGAGAAGCGGCACTTCCCACCCATTGGTGAGGCGCGCGTAGGTGACACCGTCGAGCAGAGCGTCGATTGGCGGTAACTCGAGCTCGTTCGAATCGACTGCGGGGGCCGGAACGAGAGCGAACCAAATGATCCCGTCCCCGAGCGTGTCGGCGAGAAGGACACATGAATCTGGAGTCTCAGGAACCAAACATGTCGACAGACCGAGGGTTCCGTCTGCAACGAGCAGCAGTCGCCCGTTCTGAAGTACAACAGTCGCGTTTCCTCGTGACAATCCACCCGATACCGACCATGCACCGTCGGATCGCACTGTGGACGTACGGGCGATGAGATCGATGCGGCGGCTATTCGCATCGATCACCACTTCGGCGGGACCTCCATCGTCTTGAAACGCCAACAAGATGAGGAAGAGCGCAATGACGCTGCCAACAGCTGCCCAATACCTCCAGGTGAAGAACTGACTCACGAAACGAGAGCGTACGAGGTCACAGGACACGTGACCGGGCAGACCGGGAACATCACATCGATCACGTGATCACACCGCTCATGCAGGTGCAGAGCGTCGAGCTGTCGTACGCCCAGATGTCGCCCGCTTCTGCTCGTGATAGCTGAGGATCTGCAATTCGCTCGCCAAATCGACGGGACGAACCGCAATTCCTGCCGGCACATCGAGAACAACCGGGGCAAACATGAGAATGCTCGTCACTCCCGCACGCACGAGACGATCGGCGGCATCCTGGGCAGTCTCGGCTGGAACAGCGATGACACCGATGGCCACGTTCTTCGCAGCGACGATCTTGGGGAGTTCATCGATATGGCGCACCCGGACTCCGCCGATCACTGCGCCGATCTTCGATGTGTCGATGTCCACGATGCCGGCAACGGGAAAGCCCTTCTGGCCAAAACCCTCGTGCGCAGACAACGCCTGCCCGAGATTGCCGGCACCGACGATGACGACTGGCCATTCATGATTGAGACCGAGTTCCTGGCGAATTTGGTAGACGAGGTACGACACGTCGTAGCCGACACCCCGCGTGCCGTAGGTGCCGAGGAAGCTCAAGTCCTTGCGAACCTTCGCGGCATTCACACCCGCCAAGTCCGCAATCTGATCCGATGACACTTGGTTGACACCGGAGTCGACCAATGCTGTGAGACAGCGCAGGTAGAGCGGCAGACGCTCGACTGTGGCTTCAGGAACTCGACGACGTGATCGCTCAGCCATGTATCCAACATACGGCGCACCCTTCACAGCCCCGATGTCACGCTGCCAATCTTGTGTCGTCGTGGTGCGGTCATTCGTCACCGTCTCTATCACTGGCCCCGTCACAATCACCGGCACATTCACAACCACTGGCACAATCGCCGGCACAGTCACTCGCACCGTCTCGATCACACAGCGAACTCGATCAGGGACGAAAGCACGGATGAACAGTGCGGGCTCTAATCTCGCACTGTGACGTTGAACGCCGCACTCGCTGCCGCAGCGACACTTGTCGCGTGCGCCTTTGCTCTGTCCACTGGAGACCGTTGGCTTCAGCGTCGTCGACCGCACGATGGAGCGTGGACAGTCTCACTCGTGCTCTTCGCTCTCGGATCGGCCGCATTGTGGTGGGCGCAGGCTCGCGGGTGGAGCCTCGCATCGTTTCGCGTCTTCTTCTTGATGGGCGCCGTTCTCAACGTGCCATGGCTCGCGCTCGGCTCCATTTATCTGCTCTTCGGGCAGCGCATCGGCGACGTGACTCGATCGTGGTTGATCGGCCTGTCCGGTGCAGCTGCGGGTGTCGTACTGATTGCGCCGACAAAGGACGTCGACATACTTCCCGACGAACTCCCGAAGGGAAGTGACCTGTTCGACGTTGCACCTCGTGTGTTCGCCGCAGTTGGCTCGGGTGTCGCAGCTCTCGTCATCTTTGCGGGTGCGTTGTGGTCACTGTGGCGCGTGGTGAGGCGCCGGACACCTGCCCTGGGCGTTCACCAACGGACCATCGTCGATCCGCGTCGCAATGCGGGCGGGAATGCACTGATCGCGCTCGGCACGATCGTGCTGTCGGCGAGTGGAAGTCTTGCGGGCCGACTCGGCGAGAGCCGGGCATTCATCGTCACTCTCCTCGTCGGAGTCGTGATTCTCTTCGCTGGATTCCTTGTTGCGTCGACTCGCCGGTCACAGAGCCCGACGCAGCAACTTGCCCGAGACATTGCGCGGTAACTCGTCCACAACGAGAACCTTGCTCGGGCACTTGTACCGCGCGATGTGATCGTGACAGTGATCGATGAGCGCATCCTCGTCGGCTTCCGCTCCCGGATGGAGAACGACGAACGCGCGCACTGCTTCACCCGTGTGAGGATGGACCACCCCGACGACTCCTGCTTCAGCAACTGCCGGATGTCGCAACAACACATCTTCGACTTCGGCTGGATAGACGTTGAAACCTGAGACGATGATCAAGTCCTTGGCACGATCGACCAGATAGAGATAGCCATCGTCGTCGACCATTGCGATGTCACCGGTGTGCAACCAGCCGTCCTCGTCGAGAACACGTGCCGTCGCCTCGGCATCTTTCCAATAGCCCTCGAAGACATTGGGACCCCGCACCCACACTTCGCCGCTGTCACCGACAGGAACATCTTCGGCGTTCTCATCGACGACCCGTACTTCGACTCCATCGAGAGCTCGACCGACGGAGCCGCGCTTCACTTCGATTCCCACTGAACTCGTCACCACCGGTGCAGCTTCGGTGAGGCCGTAGCCCTCACGCAGCTGAACACCGAACTTGCGCTGCATACGCTCGGCCGCATCATCGGGCATACGTGCCGCTCCGGTGAGTGCGATGCGAACCGTCGAGAAGATTGCTGGGTCGACGTCTTCCATGAGCGACAGCGCAACCCAGACCGGAGGTGCACCCGGCATGACGGTGATCTTGCGCTCAGCAATCGTTTCCACAGCGGTCACCGGATCGAACCGTTGGACGAGCACCACGCACGCCCCAGCCATGAGTGACATTCCAAGAACGACATTGAGGCCGAAGATGTGGAACATCGGCAAGATCCCGAAGACGACGTCATCGGACCGAATCTTGTCCGATGTCGAGTTGTTCTGGCAGATGTTCTCCAACAGATTGCCGTGAGTCAAGATCGCGGCTCGTGGCGATCCGGCGGTTCCACTCGTGAACATCAGAACTGCTGGCGTGTGATCGGGAAGGCTCACCCACTTCGTCGGAGGACCCTGAAGGAGCTCGTCGAACGTGTGGATCGTGACCTCGTGCACCGACTTGTCGTGATTCAGAACCTCGCGACCCGGACCCGGATTGCGCACTGCCTCTGCGCTGTTCTCATCGGTGATGATGATCTGACGCAGCGAGACGAGCTTGCTGCGGTCGACTCTGGAGAACGATGGCACACCTGATGCCTCGACGAGAACTGCAATCGGATCGACTGCTTCGAGCTCGCCCTCGAGTTCCGGAGTCGGACTGAGCGGATTCAGCGGAACGGCGATTGCTCCCATACCAACCGTTGCGAAATACGCAACGACGAACCATCGTCCGTTCCCGCACAGCATGGCCACTCGGTCGCCGGGTTTGATCTCCATGTGCATGAGGGATCCGCGGAATGCCTCGATCTGATGGCGCAGGTCGCCGTACGACGTTGCGCGTCCCCTGCTGATGATGGCCGTCGAATCCGCATCGTGCGGATCGACGATCGAAGCCAAATTCATGTCGAGACCCCCGGTGTCACAGACGCAGCAACGACACGATTCCCGCAATGAAGATCGCCGCCAACAAGAGGGCCATCGTCAGGGTTGTCGCTGGTCGCACACGCTCACCCTAGTCCAGATCGTCATCAGCCCCGATCGTCATCAACCCTGAACGCCATCAACCCAGAACGCCATCAACCCAGAAGGTCAGATTCACCGTCGAGCTGTGGGCGGCGCAACTGAGGTCGTGGTACCCGATGACCCTTGCCGTTCGGAGTTGGTGTCATCTGCTGCCCCGTCACCGACTCGAGACAGGACGACTTGTTCGCTTTCGCCGATGCCCAGGTCCGAACTCGCCGACCCTCTGTCGACCGCCAGGCACAACAGACCGGCCGAATCGACGACGAGCCCGAGGGCACCCTGCCCGAGTTCTGCAAAACTGCTGACGATCGCCACGTTGCGCACGACGTTCCCAGTGGCGTTTGCGGCGCTACTTCCTCCGGCCGTTCCCGCAAGGGTCACACGCACCCGATCGACTGTGTCGCCCCACGTCTGTTCGAGGTCGTCACGGCTGATGTTGAGCTGGCAATTCCCGAAGCGATCCACCCAGATCACCTCGCTGACGATTCCACCGTTCTCTTCGCGATGGATTGGGATCACCCCGGGCATGAGCGTGTCCACATCGATGGGAGTGCCCACTTCGAACAGGTCTGCGCCGTTGCACAGCGCCGCAGCAACCGGTGCCAGCACATCGCGAACTGCGAAGGTCGAGCCGGGCGCGTCCTGGTGGAACCGCTCGTTGTCGAGGACGACAGCTCGTCCTGCTCCTCCGGTGATCGCCACTGCTGGGGCGAGGACACCATTGTCCGGACCGAGGAAAACTCCTGCACCTTCGCCGACTTCGACTCCGATGAGACGGCGATCACCTCCAGCACCGGGGTCGACTCCCACGATGATCACACCAGCGTTCAGATATGCAACAGCGCGGGCGAGTGAGAGTGATGCAGCCCGCACATCGAATGGAGGCAGATCGTGCACGAGATCGACGACAGCAACATCAGGTGCGAGTTCGCGCAGGACGGCTTTGACGACGCCGACGTGTTCGCTCGTGGAACCGAGATCGGACAGAAAGGTCACGGTGACATGACCCGGTCGGTTCGATCCTTCGGTGACGTGTGTCCTTGACTCGTGTTCCACGTCGATCAGTGTGTCAGCGATCGACCGAGTTCACCTGTGCTCGACGACGTGAGACGACATCTTCGAACACGACTTCAGCCCGGACGTACAAGGGCCGGTGCCAACCCCCCGATGGCACCGGCCCTCAGTCGCTGCCTTGTGAGGCGCGTACCCAAGCTGAAATCAGCCAGAGGTCATGTGACCTGTGGCTCACACTAGACATGCCGAGGGCGAATTGAAAAGTTGCGCAATAGAAAAATTTCTCTTGCACAGTGCAGGGAAAACCCTGGGCACGACGCGCCGAAAATCAGTGGGCAGAACCGTCGTTGCACATCAGAAATACGGTCACGCAACGATTGTGATGACAGCGTTACTGACTATTTCTCGTGATTCGCTTTCTCCGGGCAGTTTCTACTGGCCGAGTTCGCGACTGCGGGCCGTGGCGGCTTCGACCGCACCCCGAACCGCATCGCGTATCGAGGCAGCCTCGAGCGCCGCAATACCCGCAGCGGTGGTTCCCCCGGGCGACGTAACGCTCGCTCGCAATTGCGCAGGGTCGTCGCCACGGGCGAGCAATGCCGCTGAGCCGACGAACAATTGGCGGACCAGAACATCTGCTTGCGACCGGTCGAGACCGACGACCTCGGCAGCATCGATCAAGGCTTCGGCGATCAAGAACAGATATGCCGGCCCACTTCCCGTGACTCCGGTGATGGCATCGATCTTGCCTTCGGGAACGCGTACCACGAGACCGACGGCTCCGAGGATCGACTGAGCCCAGACGAGGTCCTCATCGGTTGCCGATGAGCCTGCTGCAATGGCCGTGACTCCCTCACCCACGAGTGCGGGTGTGTTCGGCATCGAGCGAATGACTGCGACCCCTGGACCACACGCCGTTTCGAGAGACGCCACTGTCACTCCAGCCGCGATCGACACGATGCGCGTGGCCCCGGCGGCGACGGCTGCTGCCGCAGCGGCTGGAGCATCCGGTGGTTTGACAGCAATCACTGCTGCACCACAAGGTCGAATCGAGTCGACGATGACGGTTCCGGGTACCAGCTCCGCGAGGCGTTGGCGTCGGTCTGCGTTCACTTCGACGATGACCAGATCGGAGGCGGACACGATGCCGGCTTCGAGCAAACCTTGAGCAAGGGCCGTGCCCATGTTTCCGCCGCCGATGATTGCAATCGTGTTGGGATCGATCGTCACGTGGTCACGTTAACGGAAGTCGCGAACACCCAGATCGTGAACAGCCCGATCGTGAACATGCAGATCACGTAGAACCGCGACGTAACTCAGTCTCGAAAGCGAGACGCAAAGCCGATGTACAGCAAGGGGCGGAACACCTGCTCCACATACGCGTACATCGAGCCGACGATTCGATCGAGTTCGGGTTCCGACAGACCGGACAGCGGCAAATCGCCGCGCAGGTACACAGCATCTTCGAGTCCGATCGAAAAATGCGCCCCGACGAGACGGTCGTTGCGGCGCAAGAGATTCTCATTGAACTCGGCCACGTTCTCTTCAGGCGCCGGCATCACGTAGGTCTCATAGCGCAACGTTCGCTGACCGAGGGTCAGCCAGACCGTGATGAAGTCTTTCGACTCCCCTGCCATGCGCACGTACCACCGGGCCTGGAAAGCCGGATCGGGATCAGCGTGATCGATCGCAAGGATTGCGGCGTTGGATGAGGCGAGCTTTCCCAGCCATTCGTCGATCCGCCGTTCGAGGACAGCGAGCGACTCGTCGTCGAAGAGATTGCTCACGAGCAGTGAACGAGTGATTGCGACGTGATGTCGGAGTACAGGCGACGCAACCGCGCCGCAGCAAAACTCCATGTGTACCGGCGCCCTCGCTCGGCCGCCGCTGCACTCATCGAACTCGCGAGCGCGGTGTCATCGAGGATGCCCGCTGTGAGTCGAGCGAACGTGTCCGGATCTCGGTCGGCCACGAGATAGCCGGTGCGACCGTGATCGACGAGTGAGAGCAATCCGCCGACACCGCTCGCAACAACGGGTGTTCCGCACGCCGCGGCCTCGAGAGCGACGAGCCCGAAACTCTCCGAACGGCTCGGCACCCAGACCGCGTCAGCGGCTCGGTAGTAACTCGACAAGATGTGGTGCGGCTGCGGTTCGACGAACACGACCTGGTTCTCGAGACCGAGAGATTCGATCATTCGACGAATGCGCACAACTTCGGTGTCTCCGTCGGATCCGCTTGCACCCCCGACGATGTAGAGCACAGCATCGGAACGGTGCAGAGCCGCCAGAGCCTGGACAGCGACGTCGACTCCCTTGAGCGGCTGGATACGGCCGACGAACAGAAGAACAGGAGCATCGACTGACCGACCCGTCGTCATGCCGAGAGCACGACGAGCACCGGACTTGTCGCCGGGCGTGAAGAACGCATGTTGAACACCAGGTGCCACGATCTCGATCTGCCCTGGAGGATTGCCGTACAGACGGCGGAACTGCTCTTCTTCTTCGTCGCAACTCACGCAGATCGCGTCAGCACATCCGATGATCTGGGCTTCGGCTCGCTCACGCCGCTCCGGCTCAGGATCTCCGCCCTCGGCTTTGACGCGGGCCAAGGTGTGAAACGTCGTCACGAGAGGAATGTTGCGCTCGTGCTTGATGCTGTGGCCGGCGATACCCGAGAGCCAATAGTTCGCATGGACGACATCAGCGGGACGACCTTCTCGCATGTCGTCGAGAACGAAGTCGGTGAAATCGGGAACGACACCTTCGAGATCTTCTTTGGCCAAGTCGTGACGACCTGCAGGGACATGGACCACACGATGATTCGGTTCGACGAGGATCTCGCGCGGCAGATCTGGCCTCCATGCCCGCGTGTACGTCGTCACTTCGACACCCGCATGCGCGAGACCCGTCACGAGTTCGCGCACATAGACGTTCATGCCACCCGAATCACCTGCTCCCGGCTGTGCCAGGGGCGAGGTGTGGAACGAGAGCATTGCCACACGGGTCACGTCGAAAACTTATCGGTGAGGATCTTCGGAGAGATCACGGAGAGGGCAGTCTGGAACGAAGCGGCGTCATCACGGGGATGTGTCCTCGCAGGTCTGATGTCACGAGTCGAGGAGCGCATCGACAGACGCCGCTCCCGACTTGTACCGCTCGACGAGTTCGGCTGTCAGAGCGTCGATCTGGCCGAACAATCGGCGGCGGATCTCGGATTGTTCGGCTTCGAACGCACGAAGACCGGCCTCGAGCTCCACGAGCCCGTCCGTGCTCGACTCGGACATGTCATCGAATCCGAGGCGGTCGCACAATTGCTCGAATTCGATCAACAGCGGATGGTCAGCCTCGACATCGGTCTCACGTGGCGGACGAGCCGAACCCGTTCCCGGGGCAGGCCCGACACCGGAACGCACGATGTCGGCAACCGACACTTCACCCGTGCCATCACGGCGGCTGTTCAACATTGCCGAGACGAGATCGATACGACCCTGGGCGAGCCGGCGAACGAACGACACGGCATCTTCGATGTGACGCAATCGATCTCGTTCTGCGCGCAAGTCCTCGAGCGTCATGTGTGCCGGATCACCGGCGAACCCTGCATCAGCGCCGGCGTTGGTGTCTGTGGCCATCTCTACTGACTTCCTCCCAGGTGGCATCCGCCCGATACAGGTGGAAGCACCGCAACTTCATCGTTGTCTCCGACTGGATGTGATCCCGGAACATCTTCTCCGTTGACCCACACCCGACACGTCGGCAGAACATCAGCGAAATCGGAGCCGTAGCGAGCTATTGCTTCGGCAATGACTTCGTCGACTGTGGTTCCCCTCACGGTGTCCGAACCGGTACCCGCGATCTCTCGGGCCCGGGCGAACAGACGAAGGGTTGCCACGACCGTGAGCGTACCGGCAGTACCCTCGATGACTGTGCCAGCAACGCCCGATACACCTGTCACGGATTCGCGTCCGCCAGTCTCGGGTGCTGAACACGTCTCGGGCGCCGAACAGTCGGGTGAGTTCGTCTCAGCTACTCGGGTTCTCGTGCTTCGACACGGGCAGAGCGAGTGGAACGCCCTCGGACGTTGGCAGGGCCAGGCCGATCCGCCCTTGACCGCTCTGGGTGAACAGCAGGCTCGTATCGCCGGTCGATTGTTGGCAAGCGAATGCCCGCCGTTCGACGCCGTCATCACGAGCGACTTGGACAGGGCGCGACTGACCGGCGAAACCATCGCCGGGATTATCGGCTGCCCGGTACACAAACTTGACCCCCGGTGGAGAGAAAATCATGCCGGCGAATGGCAGGGTCTGACCCCGGACGAGATCCGGCAGCAGTGGCCCGGATATCTCGACGTGAACAGGCGCCCGCCCGGCTTCGAAACTGCTGAATCGACGATTTCTCGTTCATTGGCGGCTCTCGAGTCGATCGCCGTGGACCATCCAGGAGCCTGTGTCCTCGTGATTTCCCATAGTGGCGTCCTGCGGCTCCTTCACGATCTTCTCGGAGGACCGCCTCAGAGATTCTCCAATCTGTCCGGGATCTGGTTCGAAAGAGACGCTACGGGTGGCATCGGCGAACGAGTTGGAAGCTCTGCGACAGCCGAATCCGGTGTTCCCTGGCGCCTCGGGTCGCTGTTGTTCCCACTTCAAGTTGTGGCCGATGAACTGCGCGTTGCTGGAAGCGTCGAATGAGCGAATTGCGTCTCTTCGACCCGGAAATCGAGCGGGATATCGAATTCACTCCCACCCGTGGCGTATCACCCGGAACCCATATGAAACCGGATACCGCAATCAACCCGAACAACAACGACCCAGTCAGCAACGACCTCGGCAACAAGAACTCGAGGAACAGCCGGCCCGCTATCGAGCGACCTTTCGACGTCGAAGTCGTTCGGTCGACGCGCCGTCGTCGCACGATCAGCGCGCAGATGCACGACGGTGTGCTGCGCATCTCCATCCCGAACTGGATGAGCAAGACCGAGGAGCTCGCCAGCGTCGAGAACATGGTGAAGCGATTCACGAAGAAGCTCGCCACCGATTCGGTGGATCTGCCAGCGAGAGCGCGCGCTTTGGCGAAAGCTCATGATCTGCGCTCGCCGTCGATCATCGAGTGGAACGATTCCCTCAAAGCCGTGTGGGGTCTCTGCACACCATCGAAGTCGCACATTCGACTGTCGACGCGTCTGGTTGGGTTTCCGACATGGGTTCTCGACTATGTGATCGTGCACGAACTTGCGCACCTGCACGTTCCCGGTCATGGTCCGGATTTCTGGGCGTTGGTCCACCGCTACCCGCGTGCGGAACGAGCCATCGGATATCTGATTGCGAAGTCGGGTGAATCTCCCGATGCAACATCGGATGATCCGGTGGACACCGCAGAGGAACCGTGTTGAGCGGCGGCCTCGGAAGCCGCCTGCTGGACGATTCGTACTCAGCAGAAACTCGGCACCACGTCGTACAGGTGACTGTTGCACGCCTTGTGACGAATGCGTGTTACCGATTCGCTCCGCCTTTTCTCGCAAGCATCTCCGACGATTTCGAGATCAGCCTCACCCGCCTGGGTGTGGCGCTGATGATCACCGAGTTGTTCATGGCGCTCGCACCGTTGCTCGGAGCGTTCGTCGACCGCATTCACCGGCGCACAGCGATGGTCGTCGGTCTGGCGGGCGTGTCGGGTTCTGCAACTCTTGCTGCCGCCAGTCCTGCGGTGTGGACGTTCGCGATCGCTATCACGATCCTCGGTCTCGCCAAGTTCATCTTCGACGGCGGCATGACTGCGTGGGTGAACGATCACGTTGATTACGAGCGCCGCAGTCGAGTCGTCGGCATCACCGAGACATCGTGGGCGTTGGGCCTTCTCGTCGGTGTGACGTTGATGGGACTTCTTGCATCGGCCACGTCTTGGCGCTGGGGGTACATCGCCGGCGCGATCTGCGTGATGCTCATGGCGCTCGTGCTTTCGATCCGCCTCGTCGAACCCGAACAGGCACACCATCTCGACAACGTCGAGTCCGAGTCGACGCCTCTTGCCCGTCGCGGTCTTCTCGTCGTCGGCGGCATGTTCTTCCTCATGGCCGCAAGTCAGTGCATGTTCGTCACCTTCGGATCGTGGCTGAAAGACGATTTCGATTTCTCCGATGCCGGGATTGCAGCAGTAGCTTTCGGTTTTGGTGCAGTCGAATTGGCTGCGTCGATCACGAGTGCTCGACGAACCGACGCCTGGGGCAAGGAGCGAAGCACGATGTTCGGCGCTGCGGTCATCGTGCCAAGCGGAGTTGCACTGCTCGTCGGCCAGAACAACGCCGTGTTGGGACTATTGTTGCTGGCGGTCTTCTTCATCGGCTTCGAGTTCGCCATCGTCAGTTTGTTGCCGATTGCTGCGAACATGATCCCGGGTTCACCAGGCCGTGGACTCGGCTACACGATCGGCGGCGGCACTCTCGGTCGTGCCGTCATGAGCGTCGTCGCAACTGCGGCGTACGAGGCATCCGGTTTCGGGTTGCCGGCCTTCATCGGCGCCATGTGCGCTCTCGGTGTCATCGTCTGTATCGGCACATACGCGCGCATCGAATAGGAGATCGGATCTCTCTCACACCGAGAGAACTCTGTTCGGTGGTCGGGCGTCAGCACAGCTACCGCAACCGGGTTGAGTCGCGAGAAGTCAGTCCACCAAACGGACTTCTCGGTGTCTTCAGCGTGTCGCTGCTCGCTCACGCGAACACTGGATTCGGCGGTCGGGCGTCGAGCTGACGGGTGCCGGCTCTGAGTTTCAGTGTCCAGCCACCTTCGTGGGCTGCATGATGATGTTTCGAACAGAGTGGGACCATGTTGTCCATGTCTGTCGGCCCGCCGTGTTCCCAGTACTCGATGTGGTGAATCTGACAGGCATGAAAGGCAACAGCACATCCGTCGAAGGCACATGTGTCGTGCGTGGCTTCGAGGGCCCGCCGTTGCGCTGCTGAGGCGAGTCGCTGTGAGCGGCCGATGTCGAGTGGCATGCCCTTGCCGTTCAGCACCAATGGGATGATGTTCGCGTCACAGGCGATCCGGCGGATCGTCTCGACCGGCAGATCAGCTCCGAACGCTGTGCGGTGAGTCGAGGACTCGGAGAGTCTGTTCGTCAGCGTCTCGAGGTCGACGTGGACAACCACGTCGGATCGGCACGAACCAGTGGAACGTGCCGATGTTGCTCGGCCGCCGGACCGCGTGCAGTCGTCATGATCGTCAGCCAGCAACGCGACGAGAGCATGAGCCCTGCGGAAGTCGTTCGGTTCGACCCACGGGTGATGCACGACGGGCACATCCCGGTCACCCGAATGGAACATGCTCTCCAGCTGAGCGTTCACGCGGGACTGCAAGATCGAGCCGATCTCCGGGTCGAACGCTCCCCGCACATTCACCATGCCGTTCGCGTCATTCCAAATCTTGAGATATGTCGAGCGACGCTGATCCTCGAACAGGCTCAACCCGCCGTCGGTGACGACCCCCTTGGCTGCCTTGTTCACCTCAGCAGCGAACTCCGGCAC
>JBJTGN010000028.1:0-2346 GCA_046093905.1 Actinomycetota bacterium | reverse complement strand
GTCAACGCCGTCAATCGAATGATCGAGCGGAATCTCCGCGGTGTGGAATTCATTGCGGTCAACACCGATATTCAGGCGCTGATGACCAGTGACGCCGAACTGAAACTCGATATCGGTCGTGAACTGACACGCGGTCTCGGTGCAGGTAGTGACCCAGAAGTGGGTCGGCAGGCGGCAGAGGCTCATCGTGACGAGATCGAAGATGCGCTGAAGGGCGCCGACATGGTCTTTGTGACTGCAGGCGAGGGTGGAGGCACCGGCACGGGGGCCGCTCCCGTTGTCGCCGAGATTGCCAAAGCGGTGGGTGCTCTCACCATTGGCATCGTGACGCGTCCCTTCTCGTTCGAAGGTCGGCGTCGGGCCGTTCAGGCTGACGCCGGTATCGCGAAACTGAAGGAGAAGGTCGACACTCTCATCGTTGTTCCAAACGATCGGCTCTTGTCCATTGTCGACGCTCGAGACACCGTGATGGAGGCGTTCGCTCAAGCCGACGAAGTTCTCTACAACGGAGTTGCAGGCATATCCGACCTCATTACCAACCCCGGTCTCATCAACACCGACTTCGCCGACGTCAGGATGATTCTGAACAATGCAGGCTCAGCCCTGATGGGAATCGGTACTGCGAGTGGAGACAGTCGTGCACGAGACGCTGCACTCAAAGCCCTGTCGAGCAATATGCTCGAATCCTCGATCGAAGGTGCGCGCGCCGTGCTCCTCAACGTCACCGGTTCGTCCTCGATGACACTCATGGAGATGAACGAGGCTGCCGAAATCATCCATGGCATCGCCCACCAGGATGCGAACATCATTTTCGGAACCGTGATCAATGACGACATGGGAGACGAAGTCAAGGTGACAGTGATTGCGGCTGGTTTCGATCGTTTCGATGGATCGCCTCAAGTTCGCCCGTCATCGAAGCCTGCAGGTCGCTCGACGCGGCCCGAACGTGAGACCCGAGCACCTCAGCCGACGAAGGACATTTTTGCGGATGACGCTTTCTCCTTCGACGATGATGGCGAGGACGATTTCGACGTCCCGTCGTTCCTGAAATAGCGGACTGATCCCAGGGATCTCGAGTGAGTCGAGGCATGGTCGGTCGAGACGACGTGCGTCGGAGCGAGGACATTGCCCGTGCGGTGAGTCGCCTGCGTCAGCATCTCGATGTACTGGGTGGCTCGAGCGTTCGGATCGTGGCGGTCGCGAAGGGCTTCACTTGGTCCGATGTCCGTGCAGCGCTGGCATCGGGCGTGGGTTTGATCGGCGAAAATTACGCTCAGGAGATTTTGGCGAAGTACGGCTCAGTTCCTGTCGAGGAGCGACCACCTCTTCATTTCATCGGGCGCTTGCAGTCGAACAAGATTCAGCAATTGTCCTCATTCGTGACCACGTGGCAGACGGTCGACCGAGATCGCCTGGTCGACGAGATTGCACGGAGCGCCCCAGGGTCCGAGATCATGATTCAGGTCAACTTGACGGGAGAAACCGACAAGGGAGGCTGTGATCCTGTCGATCTCGAACCGATCATTGCTCGTGCACGTCGCCTAGGACTGGAGGTCGTCGGGATGATGGTGGTCGGTCCCACGTCGGGTTCCCGCGATCTCACGCGTCGTGTTTTCACCGAGGCGGCACGACGGCGCGCCGATCTCGGACTGCTCGAACTGTCGATGGGGATGTCCGGTGACATCGATCTCGCCGTGGAAGCTGGATCGACGATGGTCCGCGTCGGATCGATGGTGTTCGGAAGCCGTCCACCGAAAGACTGATCTCGACCACTAATATGTGGCCAATGTCGATCTTCAGACGTGCGATGGACTATCTCGGTCTGGGTGAGGACGAGGCGTACGACGACTATGACGACTACGAGCCTGTCGAGCGGTCGACCGGAATGTCTCGTCCCATCGATACGCGCCGTCACGACTACGACGACTATTCGAGACCTGTGGGACGTCAAGTGACGCCTCGAGACACCGACCCGATCCCTGGTCGACGCCCTCCGTTCGACGATTCGGCTCTGCAGCCCCGTCCGATGCCGTCCCGACAGGGTTCCTCAGTTCGAACTCTCGGAGGACCTCCGGGAGAGCCGCATACGGTCAAAGCGATTCGGTTCAACGACATCCAAGAGGTCGCCAATCGTTTCCGGGACGGCTACCCCGTGATCCTCAATACTGAAGGCTGCGAGGACGAGGTTGCCCGACGAATGATCGATTTCTCGAGCGGTCTGTGCTACGCGCTGCACGGGAAGATCGAAAAGGTGGCTCGGGGTGTCTATTTGCTCAAGCCGTCTGCCCGAGCGAATTATCCCGAGTACTGATCCTCATGGACATCCTGTGTCAGCTCGTCTACTTG
>JBJTGN010000027.1:0-4532 GCA_046093905.1 Actinomycetota bacterium | reverse complement strand
AGACTGTCGCGAGACGCCCTCCACAAGGAGACTCTGCGTCAATTGATCGTTCCCGTTCCGTACCGCCGTGATCTGGGGGACGCCGATTCGCCGAAAGTCCCCGGTGCTGCGGGCTACATCGTCGAATTTCTCGGCGAACTCTTTCCAAACCAGTCAACGGACTAGTTTTGATGGGCGTGTCCCCCTCGTCTCGCTCTCGAATCGGAATTGCCGGCTTGTCGGCCGTCGCAGTGATCCTGCTGTCATCGTGTTCGTGGGTCACCCAGGATGCAGCCCGAGTCGGTGAGGACACCTTGTCGAACGGCGATTTCCACGAATTGCTCGAGGGCTACACGGACGCAACTCAATCCGGACTTCTCCCGACCGGCAATGTCGACAGCAATGTGGCTCGCCTCATTCTTCGGGATTGGATCAGTGCATCGGTTCTCGAGCGCACACTCGTCGAATACGGAGTCGAAATTTCTCCCACTGACCTCGACGACGCGCAAGCCACTCTCGATTCGCAGGTCGGATTCTCGGATGCTCCCGAGATCGTGCGGGACTTCTACATACGAGCGACAGCAGTACGCGCCGTCGCTGGTGCCACGTTCACACCCGACCGCGAAGAGCTCGCCCAGTTGTATGCAAACGGTCCCCAAGAGTCGGGCATTGCCTGTCTGAGACTGATCCTCACCGACTCGAAGGAAGCCATCGACGGCGCTCTCGATCGCATCGAGGCCGGCGAATCGTTCGCCGATGTTGCACGTGCTGTGTCGACAGATACTTCTGCCGAAACAGGCGGCATCTTGAGCAACAATCAAACTGGTGATGAATGCTTCCCGTTCGATGAGATCGTCGAACAGATCGTCGAACAAATCGCCCTCGTGATTCCCGATACGAGGCCGGGTGAAGTCACCGGTCCGATCGAAGTTCCCGATGTGGGCTGGGTTGCAGTCATGCTCCGTCCGTTCTCGGAAGTTGCGAGCGAAGCCGAGCGGGTCATTGGCCCTGTGACCGCGTCGCGCATCGCGAATTCCGCTCTCGATAGCGCCAAGATCTGGATCAACCCCGGCTACGGGCGCTGGGACCCGGACAGCAGGCAAGTCGTCGCCGACAAGTGAGTCGCGAACGCGTTTCCGGGACAAGGAACAGACCCGAGAACGGCGTTCCCCTTTCTTCCATGAACGAGCACGGCAGTCACGGGCTCCCGATCATCGACATCGTCGGTCTCGGACCAGCAGGTGATGCCTACGTCACCGACCACACTCGACACATCGTTGCGAGCCACGACGTTCGCTATGTCCGCACCGCCCAACATCCGAGTGCGCACATCGTTGCTGGTGCACTCACTCTCGACCATCACTACGAGTCGGCTGCAACTTTCGACGACGTGTATCGCGGAATCGTCGAAGAACTCGTTGCAGCTGCCGTCGACCACGGACGCCTACTCTACGCAGTGCCTGGCTCCCCCCTGATCCTCGAACGAACGGTGCAACTCCTTCGATCCGACGCACGCGTGACGTGCCGCATTCATCCGGCAATGAGCTTCCTCGACATGGTCTGGCCACGAATCGGCATCGACCCCATCGAACATGCAGTACGGCTCGTCGATGCTCACGACTTCACTGCTGCCGCAGCAGGCGAAAGTGGTGCTCTTCTCATCGCCCACTGCCATGCGAACTGGGTCTTGTCGAACGTGAAACTTGCCGCCGAGGACGAGGGAGATCTCTCGAATGACGATGTCGACGTTGTTCTGTTGCACCACCTCGGACTCGACGACGAACAGGTGATCACGGTTCGGTGGAGCGAGATCGATCACAGCATCGAAGCAGACCACCTGACTTCGCTGTTCGTGCCAGGTTTGCGTGCGCCCGTAGGCAAACATCTCGTCGCTTTCCACGAGTTGGCCCGTCGCCTTCGACGTGAATGCCCATGGGACCGCGAGCAGACTCACCGGTCGCTCACCACTTACCTGCTCGAAGAAACCTACGAAGTGCTCGATGCGCTCCTCGCTCTCGACGAGAACGACCCGTCGACCGATGAGGACTTGATGGAAGAACTCGGCGATCTGCTGTATCAGATCGAATTCCACGCAGCGATCGCCGAACAAGAGGGGCGCTTCACGATGGGTGACGTCGCTCGGGGGATTCACGACAAAATGGTTCGCCGCCATCCACACGTCTTCGGTGCACGTTCCGAGACCGACCACTCAGCGGACCCTGATGGCGAATCTCTCATCGCGTCGTGGGAAGAGATCAAGAAGGCGGAGAAGGCCGCCAAGGTTGCTGCCGGACGTTCCATCGAAGAGTCTCCGTTCGCTGGCGTCGTCGAAGCATCGGGTTCGCTCTCCTATGCCTCGGCAATCCTGTCCAAGTCGGCCAGAGCCGGCCACCCCCTCGACCTGCCCGACTGCACCACCTCTGATCTCGAATCGATCCAGGACCTCGGTCTCCATTTACTTCACACCGTCGCCGAGTGTCGACGACGAAAACTCGATGCAGAGGTGATTCCCCGAGAAGCTGCCCGATCGTTCCGGGCGGCCGTCGAATCGGAGATTCGCACAGACACCTGATCCGATTCACGGGCAGCAGTGACCAAAGACGAGGTGTAGCCCGTCATCGCAGGAGTCCACTTCGTGCTGAGGTCACTAGGTTGTAGCCATGACTGACATCATCAGCATCATCGGGCGCGAAGTTCTCGACTCACGCGGCAATCCCACAGTCGAAGTCGAAGTCGAGCTCGAGTCGGGTGTGCGCGGTCGTGCCATGGTTCCGTCGGGGGCGAGTACCGGCGAGCACGAGGCAATGGAACTGCGCGACGGTGGACGCCGATTCGGCGGCAAAGGTGTGCTGACAGCCGTTGGTTTCGTCAACGGCGAGATCGAAGGCGCGCTCATCGGATGTGATGCACTCGAACAGAGAATGGTCGACACCGTTCTCAAGGACCTCGACGACACAGCAAACAAGTCTCGCCTCGGGGCGAACGCCATTCTCGGTACGAGCCTCGCTGTCGCCCGAGCCGCCGCGAATGCCATCGATCTTCCGCTGTGGCGATACGTCGGCGGACCGAATTCGCATGTGCTTCCAGTTCCGATGATGAATGTGATCAACGGCGGTGCACATGCGGACAACACCATCGATCTCCAAGAATTCATGATCATGCCTGTCGGCGCACCAAGTTTCCGCGAAGCATTGCGATGGGGAGCCGAGACCTATCACCAATTGCGCAAGATTCTGCACAGCCGCGGCCTGTCCACCGCTGTCGGCGATGAAGGTGGATTCGCACCGAACCTCGCAACCAACGAAGACGCTGTCAAGATTCTCGTAGAAGCGATCACTGCTGCGGACTTCTCCCCCGGCGTCGACATTGCGATTGCGCTCGATCCGGCAATGAGCGAATTGTTCTCCGATGGCAAGTACCACCTCTCGGGAGAGGGACTGACTCTCGACCGCAGCCAACTCGTCGACTACTGGAAGCGGCTTTCAGACACGTATCCGATCGTGTCGATCGAAGACGGAATGGCCGAAGACGACTGGGATGGCTGGATCGGTCTCACATCCGCACTGGGAGATCGCATCCAACTCGTCGGCGACGATCTGTTCGTCACCAATTCGTCACGTCTCGCGATGGGCATCGAGCGCCGCGCTGGGAACAGCGTGTTGATCAAACCCAACCAGATCGGAACCTTGACCGAGACTCTGGAGACGATCGAGCTCGCCACGAGACATCGCTACACCAGCGTGATGAGCCACCGCAGTGGCGAAACCGAGGATTCGACGATTGCCGATCTCGCGGTTGCCACCAATTGCGGCCAGATCAAGACGGGGGCTCCTGCGCGCAGTGATCGCGTGGCGAAGTACAACCAGTTGCTGCGCATCGAAGAGCAACTCGGAGAAACTGCGGAATTCCGCGGCCGCAGTGCTCTTGCCCCTCTTGCCTGACCTGCCCCCAACTTCGCTCTCGAATTCGGCAGAATGACCGGGTGTCCAGAACGACGACAGCGTCCCGAGGGAGCAAGACTTCAAGTATTCCGCGTTCGTCTCGACGACGCACGTCCTCGAAGTCGCCATCGCGATCACCTGGATCGAAGTCCGGGTCGTCGAAATCGCCAAAGAAGTCGTCATCTCGTCGCAAGTTGGGCCGCACGTTCTTCCGTTCGAAGTCGTCGCGTCGATCTCGTGAGGATCAGGGAGATCTGACCCGTCCGACACCGAGAGCCGAGCGCCTGGTACCGAGAACATTCGGCCGCATCGGGCTCACAGTCGGGGCCGTCCTCATCGTCATCTCGTTCGGAAACTCCTTCATTTGGCTACCGGCAAAATCGTGGATCGGCCAGTCGATCTCTTTTTGAATCTGGTCCGAGGCTTGCCGCAGGGTGTCCAATTCGGTTTGGCGACCGGCGGCCTCGTTGCGCTGGCCGATCCACGATTTTGCCGGTAGCCAGATGAAGGAGTTTCCGAACGAGATGACGATGAGGACGGTCCCGACTGCGAGCACGATGCGGCCGAATGTTCTCGGTACCAGGCGCTCAGCGCGCGGTGTCGGACGAGTCA
>JBJTGN010000026.1:0-3803 GCA_046093905.1 Actinomycetota bacterium | reverse complement strand
GCTGTTCCCCGACCAACTTCATCCATCAGTGTGCGCACTGCTCTTCCGATCCGGATCTGGAAGTCGGCAATCGTCTCCCCTCCCGGGAACGTCACACCGTACGGGTCGTTCTCCCAATCGGGATTTCCGAATCGACTGACGAACTCGTCGTAGGTGAGACCGTCGCATTCCGGACCCGGATCGTGCTCCCCGAATTCGGGAACGACTCGGATGCCGGAGTGGCCAACTGCAGGCAGAAGGATTTCCGCAGTTTCGCAGGCCCTCGGGTAGGCGCTGCTGACAACGACATCAGGCCGGAACTCCCGATTGGCGTTCCACCGATCGCGCAATTTCTCGGCTTGCCGTCGTCCGAGATCTGAGAGTCCTCGACAGGATCTCGGTCCACCGACAACACGATCAACGGTCACTTTGGATTCACCGTGACGCACCAGAACGATACGAGTCATCCGGTCAGACCAACTTCTCGACGAAAGCCTCCAGCTGACGGAGATTGCGGCACTCGTAGATGCCGTCTGTGAAGTTCCCGTACTCGCCCACGATCGAATCTCCCGTATTCCAATACGAACGAGGCTCCGGATTCAACCAATACACCTGTCGAGCCTTCTTCGATACCTCTTTCAGCACCCACGACTGCGAGGCGTGATAGTTGTTTCGCGCGTCTCCGAGGAACAAGACAGTGGTCTTCGGGGTGATGTCTTTTCCGTAGCGCTCCCAGAAGACTTCGAACGCATGACCGTAATCGGAGTGTCCATCGACCCACACGACATCAGCTTCGGTGTTCACCCGGTGAATCGCTTCCGTGATGTCCTCGGTTCCCTTGAAATAACTCGTCACCTCGTCGATGCCGTCAATGAAGACGAATGAGCGCACCTTCGAGAACTGGTTCTGGATCGCGTACACCAACATCAGCGTGAACCGAGCGAATGCCGCCACACTTCCCGAAATATCGGCGACCACCATCAGTTCGGGTTTCGATGCACGAGGAGACTTGAACTTCGGCTCAGCTGGAGTTCCCCCGTACGACAACGAATGACGCACCGTATTTCGAAAGTCGAGCGGACCCTTGCGACCGTGGCGCCGCTTTCGAGCGAGCCTCGCAGCAAGTTTGCGTGTCAGCGGGTACAACGACTTCTTGAGAGCCTGCATCTCGTCTCGACTGGCATGCATGAACTCGACATCTTCGGGGAGAGGCTTGCGAAGGGTCTTGGCCATCGCCTCTGCACCGCGATCGGCAACGAGGCGTCGACGAATTTCCGCCTCGATCTCCTTCTTGAACTGCTCGATGCGACTTTCGTATTCGTCTCGTTCGAGACGCTCTTCGAGTGGCGTCAATTCTCCGCCAACTTCTTGACGACTCGACTCCATCAACTTGCCGAGCATTCCCTCAAGATCCAGATTGCGCAGCGTTCGATACAGGTAATACGTACCGCCGACGGGTCGACCGGGTTCCATCCCGGCGAATCTCTGTACAGCCTGCTTGGCCAGCGCGCGCATCATGGCCTGGTCGCCGTTCATCAGGGCCTGCAGGAGCATCTGTGCGATCTCCTCCGGCGTGAGCGAGTCCATGCCACCTGATGTGCCCCGACCGTCCCCCTGTTGGAGTTGGTCCTGCATCTCGCGCCACATCTTTTCCAGCTCGTCCTCGGATTCGCCAGAGATCGAGTATTCGGGGCCGCGCAATGAGAAATAGACCTCGAAGACCGTTTCGAAACTCTTCCAGTGGGAACTGTTCTTCACCATGGTTGCCGCAAGTGCATATTTGAATGCTTCACGGTCATCGATCGGTATGTGTTGGACAGCCTCCATGGCGTCCAAGTTCTCCGTGAGCGACACCGGGAGTCCGGCATTGCGCAACTCCTGAACGAAACCGGCTAGGAGATCGAGCATTCGCTACACCGGATCGACGGAAAGTTCCTTGGCAGCCTTGGAGATGTCCGACTGGTACTTCAGTAGGACGTGCAAAGTGTCCTTGGCGACCTTTTCGTCGATGGAGTCGATGTTGAGCAACATCAGCGTTCGCGCCCAATCCAGGGTTTCACTGACACTCGGAGCCTTCTTCAACTCGAGCTGACGGATACTGCGCACGATCCGGGCCACTTGATCAGCCAGGTTCTCGCTGATTCCGGGAACCTTCGTCAGCACGATCTCCTTCTCGCGGTCGAGTGCCGGGTAGTCCACGTGCAAGAAGAGGCAACGACGCTTGAGTGCTTCTGAGAGTTCGCGGGTGTTGTTCGATGTCAAGAACACGAGCGGAATCTGCTTGGCAGAGATCGTTCCCAATTCCGGAATCGACACCTGGTACTCGGAGAGGATTTCGAGCAGGAGAGCTTCTGTCTCGACTTCGACGCGGTCGACCTCGTCGATCAGCAGGACGACGGGATCAGAGGCGCTGATCGCCTCGAGGAGGGGCCGGGTGAGCAAGAACTCCTCGCTGAAAATATCGTCATGCACTTCGCTCCACGAATCGCTGTTCTTGTCTGCCTGAATGCGGAGCAACTGCTTCTTGTAGTTCCATTCGTACAAGGCTTTGGATTCGTCCAGCCCCTCGTAGCACTGCAACCGAATGAGCCTTGCACCGATCAGATCGGCCACACTCTTTGCGAGTTGGGTCTTGCCGGTTCCCGCTGGGCCTTCGACAAGTACAGGCTTGCCGAGACGATCGGCAAGGAAGACGACCCCTGCAATTCCTTCATCGGCGAGGTAGTTCACCTCGCGGAGACCTTCACGAACCTGTTGAACCGAGGAAAAGCGGGGCTGCACGTCCGCCACCCTACAAGTTGCCAGTACGGCAGAGGAATTCCAGTCTCTTCGAACACGCATTACCCTCTCATCACATGTCGTCAGCCGAGTCCATCGAGTTGCATTCCAGCACCGATGGAAAATCGGCAGCATCACCGGATTCGGGAACCAGCCTCCTTCGAAACAATGCTGTCGTCGCTCTCGGAACAGGACTGTCCCGGCTGACCGGCCTGCTCAAAGTCATCGTCTTCGGAGTGATCATTGGGCAAACAGCCCTCGCCGATGCCTACGACGGAGCGAACAACTCGCCCAATGCCGTCTACGAGCTCCTCCTCGGAGGCGTGTTGTCCGCTGCCCTGGTTCCCATGTTCAGCCGTCTCCTCGAGGACGATGATCGGGAATCGGTCGAGGCCATCGTGGGTACGGCCATCATTGCGCTGACAGCGATCACTGCGATCACCGTGTTCTTTGCTCCATGGGTCTTTCGCGCCTTCTCACTCAATCCGGCCGAGGGCATCGATGTCGCCGAGTTTCGAACCGTTGGAACAGCCCTGACGCGCATCTTCCTTCTCCAAATCTTCTTCTACGGCGTGTCCGCAATCCTCGGTTCACTCCTCAATGCCCAGCGGCGCTTCTTTGCTGCGGCCTGGTCACCAGTTCTTGCCAACATCGTGGTCATCTGCTCACTGCTGTACGTCCCCGTCCTCCTCGGTGACGCCGCCGACTCGATCCCCCTCGCCGAAGTATTGAACAGTCCCTCTTTTCGCTGGCTGCTCGGCCTCGGAGCAACGGGGGGTATCGCACTCCAGGCGCTCGTTCTTCTACCAGCGCTCCATCGGGCGAATCTGAACTTCCGTTTCCGCTTCCAACCTCGCCACCCAGCAGTGCGCAAACTGATGTCGTTGTCCGGCTGGACGTTCGGCTACGTCATGGCTAATCAGCTGACTGTCGTTGTGATGAAGAATCTCGCCGAACCAGGCAGCGGAGGGCAGGACGCATTCGCAAAGGCGACGACCTTCTTCTATTTCCCTCACGGTCTCCTCGCCATGAGCATCGCAACGACA
>JBJTGN010000025.1:0-13699 GCA_046093905.1 Actinomycetota bacterium | reverse complement strand
TGGAATGGCTTTCGCTCCGAAGCCCCCACCCACGTCTGGTGCAACAACACGGAGCCGATGTTGTGACCAACCGAGTCCATCAGCGATTGCATCCCGAACCATGTGCGGAATCTGTGTGGACGAATAGACGGTCATGCCGCCTCCGACCTCGTCGGGAACAGCGACTACTCCGCGACCCTCGAGGGGACTGCACGACAGTCTGGCTGAGTGCAACGTACGTCGAGTGCGGTACGCAGCCGTTGCGAAAACGGCATCGACATCACCTGTCGACACTTTGAGATCCAAACACACGTTGTCAGGCCATTCGTACAAACGAACCGCCTCATCAGCCAACGCCGCAAATGGGTCGCTCAGGGCTGGGAGTTCGTCGATCATCACGTCGACAAGGGCTGCCGCATCTTCAGCTACATAGGGATCATTCGCTGCGATTGCGACAATCGGCTCGCCCACGTAACGCACGGTGTCCACCGCCAAGATTGGCCGCTGAGCATGTCGAATGAAACCGGCATCGGGTCCCAATACTGCGAAAAGCGGATCCTCGAAGACTCCGCCATCAGCTTTGGACGGACCGAGGGGACGAACCTGGTGAATGATGTCGAGTCCAGTCCATACGGCGACCACCCCGAAAAGAGAACGGGCAATCTCTGCGTCAATGTTTTCGATTCGTCCGTGGGCCACCTGAGACCGAACAAAGCGAATGTGCACCTGATGAGGCGCCGCAATATCGTCCGCAAACCTGCCCTGACCGGTGAGGAGTCGATTGTCTTCTCGGCGCACGAAGTTCATGGGCAGGGCTCGCCGAGTGTCTCATACGCAGCGCGCTTGATCGCGACGTATCCTGTACAACGGCACAAATGCCCGTCCAACGTGTCCTCGATTTCTTCGCCCGAAGGTGAGGACGATCGTCGATCGAGTTCAACGAGGCTCATAATGACGCCCGGTGTGCAGAATCCGCATTGCAGACCACGACACCGACTGAATGTCTCCAGGATTTCGGTACCTCGCTTCGAGTGCGATACCGACTCAATCGTTTCAATTGTTGCACCTTCGAATTGAGCAGCGAGCGAAAGACAAGATCGCGCAGGCTCTCCATCGATCAGCACAGTGCAAGCTCCACACACACCGTATGAACAGCCGTTGTGTGTCCCAGTCAGCCCAAGTTCGACGCGAAGAAAATCGATCAACAACATACGCGCTTCGATGCTCCTCCGAACGCGAACATCATTGACGACCATTTCGACATCGAGTTGCGCGTGTGTCTCAGCTGAGAAGCTCATGAAGTACCTTCTTCGTGCACACCACGGCATAAGACCTTCGCTGATCCGCTGTCGCCTGAAAGTCGTCGTTTGGGGTCAATGCCTCGACGAAATGTTCCAACAAACCACGATCGAACCCCTCGCCAGGCCATGAACCCATGAGATCGAGAGATTCAAGATCAATCCGAACTGGCACCGACGCCACACCGAAGAGAACAACTTCAGGAGTACTCGTTCCCTTCGAAACGGATCCCACGGCACCAGTCATCGCAAACGCGCCACGACATCGCGCAATCTCATGAAATCCATACCGTCGATCAATCGCTTCACGACCAATGACGATGTACGCCAGGATCTCGTCATCGGAAAGCGATGTCGTGTAGGGACCGAGGAAGAAGTCCTTCGCCGAAACAGTTCGACGACCAGAGGGTCCAAAAATGTGCAGAGTCGCGTCCATGAGCACCATCAGCGCAGGCAACTCCGATGATGGATCCGCATGGGCAATATTTCCGCCCACTGTTCCTCGACTGCGAATCTGTGGATGACCGATGTGCGACACAGCTCGAGAGAGCACCGGGAGAACCCGAATGATGTCAGCATCGCATTCGACAGTCCGTTGTGCCACCATGCTTCCGATCCGAACTTCAGTCGAGGACACCGACATGACACTCAGTTCGTCAATTCCACTCACATCGACAACCGTCCCTGGGGTGGCCAGACGAAGGTTGAGCAGCGCGACCAGGCTCTGACCACCAGCGATCACCTTTGCATCACCATCCGCATCTGCAAATGCACTCCAGATGTCGTCATAGCTCGTAGCTCGCACGAGATGGAACGGCGCAGGCTTCACAGTGTTGGCTCCACAGGGGTCACAAGCGTGAGATCTCGAGACGCCAGTAATCCCACTGAGCGTTGATCTCTTCTTGGGTCAATCCCACGCTGAGACCGTCGGACTTGATTTCGTCAGAAGCAATCGGGACACTTCCACCCATCGCATCGACCGTGGCCTGCAACTTTGCTGCGCGTTCGAGACTGATCTGACGTACACACGCCGTCGCCATGCAGTCTCCGACGGCAACGCTTCCGTGTCCATGTAGAAGGACGAACGGACGGTTCCCCATTGTGGCCGCAAGGTCGGCGGCAAGTTCAGGTGTGTCGATCTGGATCGACTTCATGTGTACCGGAACACCTTGAGACACCTCTGTGCACAGATGCCAAAGTGGCTGGAGTGGTCGGCTCGAAACGCTGAAGGCAATGCAGTTCGCAGGATGCGCATGCACGATCGCATGGACATCAGGACGGGCTTTGTAGATCTCTGTGTGAATGAAGCGCTCACCAGGTCCACAGATCGAGGGATCGAGTGGCTCTCCATCCATGTCGATGATCGCAACGTCTTCCGGACCGATCTCAGTGAGCAGTTTCACCGCGAAGTGGGTATCTCCCAGGATCGCAACCAGGTTCGTCCCTTGAATTCGAACGCTCGGATGTCCAAACGGACCAATCAATTTCTCGCGAGCCAAGATGCGCGTCGCATCGGCAACGTCCTGTTTCGCAGCGAGGACTGCAGCGCTGGTGATATCGATGGTGGTCATGGAACTATCTCCTCTTCAATCGTTGTAGGGGGTGATATTGAGCATGTGCAATGCCTTCGTGCGCGTGTAACTCCTCAGGGACTCCATCGATCCCTCGGCTCCGAGCCCGCTGTCCTTGTACCCGCCAAATGGGGTGTCCAAGTAATGCTGACCGCGTCCATTGATCCACACACAGCCGGCTTCGACTTTGCGTGCAGCATCGAGTGCCCATCCGTAGTTGTTCGTGATGATGTTGGCAGTGAGTCCATAGTTGGTCCGATTGGCAATCTGCATCACATCTTCGAACTTCTTCCAGGACATCACTGAGAGCACTGGTCCAAATATTTCCTCACGTGCGATGAGATGCTCCGGTGCTACGTCATCGAAGAGCGTAGGGGCCACGTAGTAACCGCCGGATTCCCCTGCTGCAGCGGAGCGATCTCCCCCGAGAACGAGACGCGACGTGCGACGTCCCTCATCGATGAAGCCCATGACTCGTTCGGCCTGGGCGCTCGACACGAGTGGCCCCATTGTCGTCGTCGGCGCCAGGGCCGGACCGACGACGATAGAAGCCATGCGAGCGTGCAGAGCCTCTACGACCTCAGCCCGCAAGGACTCGTGGACGAGAAGTCGCGAGGTCGAACCACAGCTCTGTCCTTGGGAGGACTCGAAATTCATCGCCGCTACGGCCTGTTCTGCGACAAAAGCAGGGTCCGCGTCCGGGAATACGATCATCGGATTCTTGCCACCGAGTTCAACCGTGACGTTCTTCAAATAACCGCTCTGAGCAGCGGCTTCGATCACCCGCAAGCCTGTCTCTCGACGGCCAGTGAAGCCGATACGGCGGATGTCAGGGTGGGCCACGACTGCCTCGCCGGTCGTCCGGCCATCACCGGTCAGAACTGAGAGCACGCCATCCGGTAGGACGGCACTCGCCAAGCGACCGAATTCGAGTGGAGCGATCGGGGTCTGATCGGGAGCCTTGAGCACCACAGTGTTGCCGGCCACCAGCGGCGCTGCAATGTGATACGCACTGAACATCAGCGGATGATTGAACGGAATGATACGAGCCACCACGCCGTACGGCTCGGTCAAGGTCATGTGCAATCCGTCGGGCGAGGCAGACAGTGTCCGACCTCCAAGTTCTCGTGCAATACCCGCGAAGTACTCGAGCGACTGAGCGGCATAATCCAAGTCACGCTTCATTGCCTCATAGGGATTGCCACTGTCGAGCGCGTCGATCGCTGCGAGCCGATCACGATTTGCACGCATGGCCTCCGCGAGTCGGCGAAGATAGTCGCCTCGTTCGGCCACGCTCAGCGCACGCCAAGAAGAGTGGGCTGAGGCTGCGGCTGCAACCGCATCATCGACGTCGCGAGCCGACGCAATAGGCACCTCGGAAACCTGCTGGCCGGAGCTGGGGTCGTAAACAGGCATCATCCCGCCGGTGCCCGGCCGTTCGTCATGACCGATCTGAATGCCGTATGTACTTTGAATTCCGAGAGAGGTCGTGTCGTTCACGAGGGGGTTCCTTTGTGAGAAGAGCTGTTACCGGGAAGAATCACAGGCTTCATCGCCTCGCCGGACTTCATGACTCCGAGAGCCACTGCGATGTCATCGAGTGAGAACGTGTGGGTGTGCACCATTTGGGCGAGTCCAAATCTCTCGGCATAGCGCTCGAGAAACGCCATTGCTTCATGGAAGTGGACGATCTCCGCAGACAGCGAGGTCATGATGTTCTGCTGTCGCACCTTCAAGCCGGTGGTGTTGACAGGCACCGACTCTCGATGCGCCTGACCCAGCACGAGATAGGAGCCCCCACGTCGTAGGACGTCTAGTCCTTCGTTGAACGCTACGGCAGGACCGGCGCATTCGATGACGAGATCAGCGCCACGTCCTTCAGTGCGGTCGAGGATCTCGGTCCTTCGATCCTCGTGTGCGGATGCGAAGATATCGAAGCACGTTGTCAGACCCCAGTCGTCGGTGATGGTCAACCGCTCAGATGGTCCACCGATCATGTGCACGCCGGCTGCGCCACTCGCTGCAGCGACGGCGGCGGCGTAGAGACCAACAGGCCCCGAGCCGAGGACAACTACATGGTCACTGAATCGAATTCGTGGAATGCGCGTCATGGCGTGCATCACCGTCCGCAGCGCACACGTCGCTGACGACACCAGAGCCGGATCGAGTCGGTCAGACACGCGCAACACTTTCGACTCGGGAGAGACGATGAAGTACTCGGAAAAGGTTCCGTTCAAGCGACCTTTTGGCGACGGTCCCCAACCATACCCTGCAGTGTTTTCGCAGATTGTCGGCTCTTCGGCAATTGCACAGCTGAAGCAATGTCCGCACCACGGATGTGCCCAAACTATCGACGACCCAATCTCCAATTCGCGTCCATTGACATCGACGTGGCGACCATTCGTCGCCAAGACGCGGCCCGTTCCTTCGTGACCCATCACCAAGGGGAGAGTGGCCAATTGTGGGAAGTTACCGCCAGCGATGTGCACATCCGTGCCACAGACCGTGGCGGCACTGACTTCCACGAGAATTTCACCCGGCTGAAGCATCGGAACATCCAACTCGACCACCGATGGACCAAGGGCATAGTCGGTCAACACGACGGAACGACTCTTCGTCATTGAGTCACCTCTCGATAGCGGGGACCCCGGTTCATGACCTGGTCCAAGAGACCTTCGTTCACCCACGTCACGTACTCCATTGGGTCGTACTCGAGAGCGAGCTGACCCGGATATCCGATCTGGCGTCGGGCAACAGGGTTCATGTAATAAGCACCAATAACCAACGTTGCAACCTGGTCGAATGCCGACGCATCGACGGACTCACCTCGCACCGCAGCATCGACCAATTCGTCAGTGCACTCCAACACTGCAACTTCGAGACCTTCGCCGAGATCAGGTCGCGACGCGAGTGCACGCTCGATGAATTTCTCCGCGTCAGGAACACTTCCCGCCCCCACCATGGTCTCTGTGGTCGGGACGAGACGCTCCGCTATCGCGAGAAGTCGGGACATCAGCGTCGCATTCATGCGGGCACCGGAATTTTTGACCGAGAAGTCACGATGTGGTCTGCAGCCCGCAACGCAAGCGCCGCGATGGTGCTGGTTGGGTTGACCCCACTCGATGTCACGAACTGACTGGCATCAACAATGAACAAATTTGCAATGTCATGGCATTGCGACCAGCGATTCACCACGGAGTTCTGTGGATCGTCGCCCATACGAGCAGTTCCCATGAGGTGCCATCCGGAATGTGGCAGCAGAACATCGCGAGTGACAGCACGAGCTCCAGCAGCCTCCATCGATTCGACCGCACGGTCGACGTGAAAGTGGGTGAGGTCGATCGAGTTCTTTGCCAACGTGTACGAGACTTTTGGTGCGGGCAAGCCACTCGTGTCGGTCAGCGAAGGGTCGAGTGAGACATGGTTGGTTTCCTCCGGAAGATCCTCGCCAAAGATCGCCCATGAGGCACCGTGTCCGAAACGCGCGAGCATGTCGACGTGATGGGCCGGACCCCAAACTGCCTGACCTGCACGTTGCGGCAACACATGCCCGAGTGGACCACCAACAGGTGACAGCGCCCACTTCGCGCCACGAGCGAAGCCTCGTCGCGCATCTGTCTCGTAGAACTCGTACGACGTAATGCTGGCACCAAAATGTCCCTGCCAAGTTCCGAGAGACTGTTCGAAGTATCCAGTGACGACCGAAAACGTATGCATCATCAAGCGTTTGCCGACGAGCCCGGACCGATTCGCCAATCCATCGGGGAAGGTATTGCTGGCTGACATGAGAAGGAGTCGTGGAGTACCGATTGCATTGGCAGCCAGGATCACGATGCTCGCCCCAGCGAAATGGTCTGCACCGTCGGACGTCATATACGTCGCCCCTGTCGCGAGTCCGTTCTCATCGTGTTCGATACGCACAACTCGTGCACCAGTAATGAGTTCGGCTCCGTCGCGGATTGCATACGGAAAATGGGTGAGATCAGTGGAAGCTTTCGCGCCTTCTCCGCATCCGGACGTACAAGTGCCCCGTTGTACACATGGACGGCGACCGTCGTACGAGCGAGACAAGATGGCATTGGGCTCCAACCACCAGTGCCATCCCAGTTTGTTGAGACCTTCCGCAACTGTGCGACCGGCTTTTCCGAGCGGTAGGGGTGGAAGTGGATAGTCGATTTCATCGGGAAAGAACGGATCTCCCCCGAGACCGGACACGCCGAAGTCGGCATCGGTTCGGTCGTAAAAGGGTTTGAGTTCGTTGTAGGAAACGGGCCAGTCGTCGCCGACGCCGTCGAGGGACCGCGTTCGGAAGTCGGATGGAAGCATGCGTGGCCAAGTCCCGTTGTAGATGATGGTTCCACCACCAACGCCGTTGAACATGAGTGGAGTGATGTCTGCATCATCGGAATTGATGGGATAGTCCTCCGGCCACTTTCGAATGCACGGATCGGCAGACCATTGTTTGCGATACGTGAGCTCCCAATCGTCCTCCGCTCCGCGGAAAGCTCCTCGGTCGGGCCACTGACCCTGCTCGAGAATGCGAACGCTGAGACCGGCCTGGGAAAGGCGTCGGGCGACAACGCCGCCCGACGCCCCAGCACCGATGATCAACACATCAGTGTTGTGATGCTTCATCCCAGACACGCTCAGCTCAGACCCTTCTCAGCGAAGGTCCTCGTTGGTGCGGTCAGCGATGTTGTCAGCGCTGACGCCCTCGGTCGGTGCCTGAATGAAATACTCGTACCCCGTCGAACCCGAAGTCAGGTAGGCATGGGCGACTTCGGCGGTGAGACGGCCCCACTGCAGTCCATGAAGGGCGATGGTGTAGTCGACACCTTCTCCCGAACGGATCTGATCGAATGCGATCGGCTCGCCGTCGCTTCCCAGGACGAGAACGTCAGCCTGGCTGAGTCCACGCTCATTGAGGGCCTGGACTGCACCGAGAGCAAGGGCATCGCTATCGGCCCAGATTGCCTTCAAATCGGGATTCGCGGTGAGCGCATCCTGTGCAAGACGCAGACCCTCTTCCTGGTTGAATCCGTTGGCGTCCTGGTTGAACACCACTTCGATTCCCGGGTTCTCACCCATGATCTTTTCGAAGCCGGCCTTTCGCTTCTGGACGTATTGAGTCGCACCGACACCGCCGATACGTGCGACTTTGTCACCCTCGGCGAGCTTGGAAACCATCCATTCCGTCTGACGAATGCCCTCCGCCTCCCAATCGGTACCCACGAAGCCAATTTCGAGAGCTTCGTTACCGTCGGCCAGGTTGTTACCTGTCGAGAGCATTGGAACGCCAGCTTCCTTCGCTTTTTCGTAGACAGCGACGAGAGCGTCACGGTCGCCAGGAGCAGCGATGATGAGATCCACACCCTTGACGATCATGTCTTCGATCTGTGCGATCTGCTTTGGGATGTCATATGCGGCATCGGTGGCGATCAGTTCCCAACAGTTCGCATCAGCGAATTCCTGGAGTCCCGCCTCGAGGTCGCGGTAGTACAAGATGCCGGCGTCGAGATTGGCCCAGCCAACCTGATACGTCTCAGCACAATCACCACTCGACTCCTCGGTGGGCGCACTCGAAGCATCCGACGAGCCAGAGCTGTCATCGCTTCCACATGCGGTCACTCCGAGGAGCGTGGCCGCGGCTGCTGCCGCAATACCCAATTTGCGTATTTTCATCATTCCCCCGTTGTAAAGGTTTGTGTTGTGCTGTCGTAAGAGAGAAATACTCACGACACCTGTTGTCCGCCGGATCTCCAGTTACGGAGACGACGGGCGATTTCTCGAACCTGATCGCCAAATGATTCAGTCGTCATGGCAAGAATGAACACCAACCCCAGAACCACCTGTTGGTAATTCGACGTGACGTTCTTCAGGTTCAGTGAGTTTTGGATGAGACCGATGAGCAAAACACCTGCCGCCGTTCGTGGAATCGATCCCTTGCCACCAGTGAGCCGCGTTCCACCGAGGATGACTCCCGCAACGGCGTACAACTCCAGAAGAGTCGAAGCATTCGGCTGGCCAGCCCGCACACGACCGAGGAGTGTGAGACCCGATACGGCAATAGAGATTCCGCTCACGATGAAAACAGCGAGCAACACTCGCTTCACATTGATGCCAGCACGGTGTGATGCTTCCGGATTGCCGCCAACGCTGAACACATGGAGCCCGAATTGGGTGCGGCTCAGCAGAACGTGCATCACGACACCCCAGACGACAGCTATGAGTACTGGCATGCCAAGACCGAATATCTCTTTCGACATGAAGTCTGTGAAGGAATCCGGCAAGTTGCCCACGGTGTTTCCAGCAGTGACTTCCCGTGCGAGTCCGCGCGCCATGACCAGCACACCGAGAGTCGTAATGAACGAGGGCACTTTCAGATAGGCCGTCACGAATCCATTGAAGAGACCAACGCCAATGCCCATCGCAACGCCAACAAGAATTCCGACCCAGATGTTGTCAGAACGCACCATCACATCAGCTGCAATGACACCGATCAGAGCGTTTGCAGACCCCTGGGACAGGTCGAGTTGACCAGCAATGATGACGAAGGTCATCCCGAACGCCACGATCGCCAAGATCGACACCTGCAGCAGGATGTTGGTGATGTTGACGGTGGTCATGAAGACCGGACTCGTCGCCCACATATATATGGTCAAGAGAATGATGACCACAGGCGCAAAACTCGCTTCGAGCAATCTGCCGACATTGATGGCGCCCAACCGCTTCATGCTGCGAGCCTCGTCCGAATCGTCGCGGTGTTGTAGCCGATCAGAGCTTCGAGATACTTCTCTCCGGCTGCATCCGTGGACTCAGTAGGGTCTCCAATGACGCCATTCGGCGACACCGAGAGCATTCCTTCGGAGCGCAACCGGGGGCCGAGGATGCTCGGGTCTCCAATTGCTCCAGGTCTCGCTGCGGTCATGTCAACTGATTGCGGTCGCAGGTGCAGCATGATGCTGGTTTCGAAATGTCCGGCATGTGTTCCCACGTACTCAGGATCGAGACCGAGCTCGAGACGAGATACGTCGTGGATGGCGGTACGAATCGCAGACCAGTCGTCGACTGCGATCACTCTTCCGTCGATGTACTCGCTTGCGACCTCTTTCATCGCCGAGCAATTGCCTGCATGGCCAGTGATGAGAGCGACCCACGCAAACGAGTCCCCGAGAAACGACCAACAAACATCATGGAGAAGTCCAACCAGCACCTCGTGGCGCAGCGATATCGAGCCAGGAAACGCCTGATGGTGAGAGCTGTCGCCAAAAGGCAGCACAGGTGCGACCACACAGTCATGCCCCATCGAACCGAGACGTTCGGCGACAGCCGTTGCCACCGCTGCAGCAATCGTCGAGTCGACATCGAGTGGCAGGTGCGGACCATGCTGTTCTGTTGCACCGAGCGGCACGATCACACCCACGGAACCGGCGCGAACTCGATGGGCAATCCCATCAGAGGAGTAATCGGACAAATACAAGGGACGGCAGACCGGTCTCAGAGCTTGGCAAGCTGGGGGTCGATGTAGGTGGGCGGCAGAGGGCGACCAGTACCGATGATCACCTGGACCAGAGCGTCGGTCTTGGTGTCATTTCGCAAGCCATGGGAAATTCCAGCGGGGCTGTGAATGAGGTCGTTCGGGTACAGCGTGGTTTCGAGAATCGTGCCGTCTTCGTCCTCCCAAAAGGCAACCAACTGCCCCTGCAGGCAGAAGAACACTTCCTCCACTTCGTGAGCATGGGAGGGGGCAACACTTCCCGGGGGCATCATCATCAACGACAGAGTGAAACCCTCAGCGGGCACGCAACCTTCTTCATCGTGAACCTGGGTCACGCTGCCGCCAATCATCCGGACGTGAGGTCGGTCGTATTCAGGCTTGTATTCGCCCTGCTTACGAAAAGTGGCCCAATCCATGGGTTTTTCGCTCAGCCGCTGCGTGTGAAGCTTGAACTGCTCTTTGGTGAACTTGGCCACGAAGCCCCTCCTGATGTGACATCGGTCGAAACCGCTAAGGACTTAATTATTTACTGCTTAGGTATCCTCTTGTCAAGTGGAAGTCGCGCTTCGTTTCCGATGGACTCCACCACACCGACACCCGCTTCGAACACTCCGTCAGTTGGCGCGAGGATAACTCACACTTCGAAGACTGGCGCCGAGCATCGCTCGAGAGATGTCCAAAAAATCCTGTTCGGACCAATTCATGCCCCGAAGCCGCCCACTACGATCTCTCCATGGGGCAGACGCTCGCGCCTGTGATCCCGGCTGGCGCAGTCACCCCTTCACGCCACCTGCGGATCGGTCGTACCTCCTATCCTGTCGTGCTTCCTCGGCTTCGTGATTCTCGACTTCACGTCGCAGCCGTTGTGATCACTCTCCACACGCTCGGTCAGGTGGGGCTGGGATTCCACGTCAGCGTTCCCCAAATCCTTGCGGCAGTTCTCACGTGCGCTCTGCTCCAAGTCGCGATCACCTTCCGCGAAATGAAAGCGTTCGTGTGGCCCGCGAGCGCAATGCTCACGGGCAGCGGTATCGCTCTCATCATGCGCGTGCCCTCGACGCCTGTCGGCGACCACTTCACGTTCCACAAGTGGTGGATGTTCTCCGCTGTTGCGGCCCTCTCTCTATTGACGAAATTCGTCGTGCGCCGCAATGGATCTCATGTGTTCAACCCGTCGAATATCGGACTCGTCATTGCCTTCATCGTGCTTGGCAGTTCCCAAGTCGAGCCGCTCGACTTCTGGTGGGCGCCCTTGTCGAATCCCTCGATGGTGGTTGCCTATGCAGTCATTCTCATCGGCGGCTCGCTGATCGCCCACCGCCTCAGGTTGCTCGCCACCGTCGTATCGTTCTGGGTCGTCCTCGCAGCAGGCACAGGCGTGTCCGCTGCCTCTGGCAGTTGCTTCACGGAACGCTGGGCATTCGCTCCCGTCTGCGGAATGGATCTCTGGCTCACCATCGTCACCTCGCCGGAGATCTTCATCTTCACCTACTTCATGATCACCGACCCTCGCACGGTGCCGGCCGGGCGAGCAGGTCGTGCCGTCTTCGGTGCGCTCGTCGGAATCGTGTGTGTCGTGCTCATGGCCCCTCAAGAGACAGAGTTCGGCGCAAAAGTCGCCCTCCTCGCCGGACTCACGGTGATGACGGCACTCCGGCAGCTCCTCGAACGATTCCTCCCGGCACCCGGCGGATCGGACGACACATTGCGCACTGTGGCGCGACGAGTCCTCGACGGGCCACTCGCATCCGCCGGTCTCGCACGCACGAAACGTCGCGTAATTCTTGCGCTCGGCTCAGTGACGGTGGTGGTTGCACTGTCTGTGGGAGGTCAGTCGACGAGCAGCCTGCTCGCCGGAGAACCTGAGAATCTCATCGGTCGGCTTGCGACCCGCATCGACCCAGCCACATTTCCTTCGATCACCGTCGACCGCGAGGTCACCGACTGGAACCATGAGGTCGACGCCGACGGTGCCCGAGCAGTGGTTCTCACCTTGGCGGAGAACCTGGCGCTCGAAGCCCAGGCATTGAGCCAGCGTGATGAACAGTTACTCACCGCCATCGCCCACGGCGACCGGCTCGACGCCCTGCGCGCCCGACTGGAAGATGCCGAGACGACTGGCTCGGTCATGACATCGTCGTACTCGATCGACACGGTGAGGGTCACTCTCCTCGTTCCATTCGGGCGACAGGACGGGCTGAGTCTCGGCATGATGTCGAGCGGCACGGTGAGAAGCGAGACACGCGATGCGCACGGCACCATCGTGGCGACATCATCGGCCCCGTTCGAGACGATGTGGGCCGTACGTCGCGCAACGGGTGAGCGATGGCTCATCGTCGACGAACTGCCTGTTCCCAGCTCGCCGTGACAGCACGACGTGTTGGCGCTCTGATCGGGGTGCTGGTCGCCGTCGCTGCTGCCGTCGCAGTTCCCCTCCTGCTGAGAAGTGGCTCCTCCCCCATCGAGGTGCACTTCGTCGACGAAACCTCATCGTCGGGCGTGAATCACACCTACGACGGCGATTTCCCGTTCTTCGTGGGCGGCGGAGTTGCCGTGCTCGATTGCAACGACGATCGACGACCGGACCTCTACGTGGCTGGCGGAACGAACATGGCCGCTCTCTACCGCAATGAGAGTGCTCGGGGAGGTTCGTTGCGATTTACGCCGGTTCCCTCTCGAGCTGCAGATCTTGCGGCGGTGACCGGCGCGTATCCGATCGATGTCGACAGTGACCGCGTCGTGGATCTCGTCGTGCTCCGACGAGGAGATAGCCGGATCCTGAGAGGTCTCGGCGATTGTGCCTTCGACGACGTCACGACATCTCTCGGGATCGACACCGGAGCGGACTGGGCGGTGGGCTTCGCTGCGACATGGGAATCGGGCGCAACACTGCCGACGCTGGCCTTTGGCAACTACCTGGTGCCAGATGCTGCGGACTGCGCTGCAAACCAGCTGCTGCGACCTGAGGGCTCACAATACGGCGAGCCGACGGATCTTCCCGCCCACTGCACACTGTCGCTGCTGTTCTCCGACTGGAACCGAGACGGTGGCATCGACTTGCGGGTGAGCAACGACCGAAACTACGACCGCAATGCCCGTGAGCAATTGTGGCGGATACGACCCGACGAGCCTCCCCATGAGTACGAAGACGCCGACGGATGGCGGAGAGTCGTGATCTGGGGCATGGGTATCGCGAGTCACGACCTGACAGGTGACGGCAAACCGGAGGTGTTCCTCACCAGCCAGGGCGACAACAAGTTGCAGACACTCGAAGCAGGCACTGTCGGACCCGCCTATCGCGACATCGCAGTGGAACGCGGCGTGACTGCACATCGTCCGTACATCGGCGACTC